>DLXG01000113.1:0-8701 GCA_003448875.1 Anaerolineaceae bacterium | reverse complement strand
CCGTTGTGGATGTGTGGGATGCTTTACTGTCAGATAGACCTTATCGCCCTGCTTGGAAAAAACACGAGGTAATCGCCTATTTACGCGAACAATCCGGCAAACAATTCGACCCCAAGGTTGTTGATGCATTCCTGCAATTAATTTCCGAGTTAGAAAGTCAAACCGATTAATTTTGAGGCAATTTTACAGGTACAAGCACTTCAACCTGTCCCTGACGTTCAAAAATCAAAGTAATTTTGATCTTCTGAGCAGACAACAGGTCTTGATTTAGATTTGTTAACCTAACAGACATATCTGAACGGGGAGAAATCACAACTTTCTCGCCCGGCCCAACCTGAATTTTATTTCCATCAATTCCCTTAATTTCCACCGCATCGCTTACCTCGCTCAGACCACCAATCAGTGCATCCTCGGTATCACTCTCGTTGATAATTTGAAAATAAAGCCGCGAGTCACTGTTTACAGGAATGTGATAAGCATGTTCCGACATTTTATCTGAATAAGACAGTAAAGCAGCCTGAGCCCATATATCAATAATTTTCAAATCTCCGGCTTCAAGGACACTGCACCCATTCGCAAGTATCAAAATAACCAAACCAATAATCACTTTTGTATTCATGTCTATACGAATTTCTGGAGTTAACTTGACTTCTCGATTATTCGTCCACCTCGCACGGTAGCACCCACTACCAGTCCGGCAGAAATTAGGACTAAATTCTTGATGATATATTGCCCTTCGAGAGTCGGTGCATACGGGAAACGTACAAAGGTTTCTTCCGGGAATAAAACCAGCGGAGTCATTGTGCCAGCCATTTGTAAAAACAACAGCAGTAAGGTAATTCTTAAAAACTTTCCAGTAATCAATCCCAACCCAATCAAACACTCCCACAAGGCTAATAATGGTACTGAAATTTCACTGCCAATAAGACCAAAAGACAGAGTTTCAATCGTCTTTGCTGCAAGACCTTGCGCGGGACTCAAATTCGGGAAAAACTTGAGTACTCCAAACCAGAAAAAATTAATTCCCAGACTAATCCGTAAAAACGTAATTGAATATCGGGCCATAAAACCCGTGATCAAGGGATCGATTCGATTGAAAATGGTCATTATTCGGTAAATCATTTCAACCTCGCAGTTCCGACATTAATTCGTTCCTTCATCATTCCGGCTTGTTCGATGTAACTCAGGGACTGATGGCGAAAATAGGTATTATACAATTCAGCATAATGCCCGCCGGCCGCCATCAATTGCTCGTGATTGCCTTCCTCGATGATTTTTCCGTGGTCAAGTACAATGATTCGATCTGCGGCTTTGACAGTCGAGAGCCGATGAGCAATTAAGATACTGGTAGATTGGGCAAGCACCATAGCCAGAGCCTGTTGGATTTGCCTTTCCGTAAATGGATCAATACTGGCAGTTGCTTCATCGAGTACAAAAATGGCCGGTTTTTGAACCAAAACTCTCATCAAAGAGACCAGCTGGCGTTGTCCCATAGACAAGCGATTGCCGCGTTCACCAACTTGTGTCATCAAACCATCGGGTAAAGACTCAAGCCATTCGCCGTCACCAATTTGATACGCCAGCCGCTCGATTTCTTTTATACCCGCCCCTTTACAGGAATATTGAATATTTTCCAAAATCGTCCCTGAAAAGAGGAAAGGCACCTGTGAGACAATCCCCAACTGGCAGCGGTAACTTCCTAGATCAAAACGACGAATATCCAATCCGTCTATCAGGATTTCACCAGATTGGAATTCATAAAATCGGGCAATCAGCTTTACGATTGAAGATTTACCCGCACCGGTATGGCCTACCAGCGCAATGGATTCGCCCGGAGCAATGTGCAAATTGAAATCCTCCAAAACGGGTTCATTTTCCTTATAACGAAAATAGACATGATTGAAATCAATCCGGCCCTTCAAGCGAGGAGCCTTGATATCCGCCGTTTGAACCACACTGGGATCGGCGTCAATCAGGGCAAAAACTCGTTCCGCAGCAGAAAGGCCATTTTGAATCTGTGTCCAAAATGAAGATAAATTCATGACCGGGAACATAAAACGGTCGAGGCTCAACAAAAACAGGTACCACGCCCCAATAGTAACTGCTCCCTGAACAGCACTTAGCCCTCCGACATATACCAGTAAAGCGGTCATCCAGCCGCCAACCGTGTTTAGCACCGGAAAGACCATAGATAGAACCAGCCCTCGGCGAACATTAACCTGATAAGACAGACGATTAGACCGGTCAAATATTTCGTAAATCCGAGCCTCTTGCCGGAAATTTTTTGCAACTGCGATTCCAGATACAGTTTCCTTTATGGTCTGATTAACATTTGCCATTGCCCTCATGCCAGCACGTGTCACCCTTCGGGCCAGACTGCGGAAACTGGCTGCCAAAATCATTACTGCAGGCACAACGGCAAACAGTGTCATGGATAAGCGCTGCTCGATATTGATCAGAACAATCGCCAGAATAAGAGATTCAACCACTTGTGATATGAGGTCGGTAGTTAAGATCACCAGTTGACCAAAATCCTGAGTATCGCTGGTAATTCGCGAGGCAATTCTCCCTGAAGAAAATTGATCATAAAAAGACAAATCATGCTCTGCTGCGGAAGCGAAGGCTTCGTTTGCCAATCTGGCAACTACATCCGCAACCGAACGAACGACCAAACGGCGTGCCTGCCAGTTGGCCAGCCAGGCAATAACACCGGTAAGCATGACCGCAAACGGAACCAGGATTACATTGACAGGTGTCAGTTCCTCTTTTAGAAAATCAATTCCTTTGGAAACCAGAACAGGTAACAAAGCCCCAGAACCAGATACTACCAATACCAACACCCCCACCAGCAGCAACCTTTGATAATGCGGGCGAAAATATAACAAAATACGCCGGATCAACTCCCGATCACTATATTTTCGATCATATTTTTCGGCATCTAACCCGGCAAAAAATCCCATCTCAAGCCTCTTCTATACTCGTTCACAATTCCTGAAAGATATTTCGGTATGCTTCACTGCTTTTCATTAATTCCTCATGGCTGCCGGCAGCAACCAATTCGCCTTTGCGTAAAACCAATATCATATCTGCCCAGCGAATTTGTGAGAGACGATGGGTAATGATAAAAGTAGTGCGACCTTTTGCAGCCGTGTAAATGGCCTGTTGAATCTTATCCTCGGTTGCCGAGTCAATTGCGCTGGTTGAGTCATCTAAAATCAATATACTCGGTTGGGTCAGGAAAGCCCGCGCCAGAGCCAGACGTTGCCGCTGTCCCCCTGATAGGGTTACTCCACGTTCACCGATGACCGTATCATATCCCTTTTCAAAAGAACGAATAAACTCATCGGCCTGGGCAGCCTTTGCCGCTTCTACAATTTCCTCAATAGAAGCTCCCGGTTTGCCAAAAGCAATATTATCCGCGATGGTTTGCGAAAAAAGGAAAATATCCTGTTCAATGATTGAAATCTGCCGGCGCAGTGCTTCCAGATTCCAATCTCTAACGTCTACCCCGTCTACCAGCACTCGTCCGCTGCTTACGTCGTAAATACGATTAATTAGTTTTACCAGCGTGGTTTTACCGCTGCCAGTCTGACCCACAATTGCCACCGTTTGCCCGGGATAAACATGAAAAGAAATATTTTTCAAAATGGGGTCATCTTGATAAGCAAAACTGACTCTGTCAAACACTACCTCGCCGCGCATTTTGCCCTGATAGCCATTATCGTTTTGATCAAGATTATTCTCTCGATTCATCAGCTCCAAAATCCTTCTCGCTCCGGCCAGGCCAAGGGATATGCGTGAATAGGCGAAAATCGAAACAAAGGTTGGAAAGGAAAGCATCACAAGCAAACCAAAATAGGCTACGACATCGCCCGTGTTTAGTAATCCACGCTGAAAGAGAATTAAGGCGTGCAACAGCCCGCCTGCCATGGCTAGAGCGAGTAATAAGGCTGGCAAAAAGCGCGCTTCAATATCCCCTTGTTGAATGGCAGCCTTGCGGTAGCGGTCTACATTTTTTCCAAACAATATGACTTCGCCCTGTTCTTGAGCAGCCCCTTTTACTACCTCGATTCCATCCAGCGCTTCATTCAAGCGAGTATTCAGAACTCCAAAAGAATGACGCACTTCATCCGTTACCGGTTCAAGTTCCTTCAAATAGAATCTTAAGAGAATAAAATAAACTGCCACAAACAAAAGAGGCACCAATACCAATGACGGATGATAGCGCGGAGCAAGAAAAATTGGAACAAAAATGAAGATTAACGAGCCAACCACCAGATTTACCCCGGGCGAAAACAAAAAATTGACCTCACGTACGTCATTCGTGGCCCGTGCCATGGTATCACCCACCGGCTGGAGGTTGTGGAAGGTCATACTTTTACCCAGCAACGAAACATACAGCTCATTACGGATATTCCGCTCCATCCGTTGAGCAATCACCTCAAAACCAAAATTGCGCCCAAACTGCAAAAGACCTCGCACTGTTTGGGAGATAACAATGATAAAAACAATTTGCAGCAGTCGGTTTTGATCAAACTCTCCCCCGCTAACCAAGTTTACAGCCTGACCGATCATCACCGGAACGACCCCGGCCAGCCCTGCATTACCAAAAGCCCCCACTACGGCAATGACAACCAGCCACCATTGATGCTTGAGGTGAGATAAGATCCATCTTACCGGTCCACGCCGATTGGTTGGATAAAGGTTAGGAAGGCTGAATTCTGTGTTCATCGTAGATCACTGGGAAAAATTGTAACATACATACCACTTTCAACCCTTTAGCGGACCTTATTTGTAAAATGAATGGGAAGGCTAGCAAATATCATTTTCTTGTTTTTTGATAAACCCTATTCACAATCCTTGATAGAAATCTTGTCAATTACAAGTTTCCAAAATTTCTATGACAAAACGCCTTATTGACATGAAAACTATTGAATTAACTAAGGATTTTTGCTATAATGGTATTACCTATTCGGTTATTATTTTTTCCGTTTCGGAACAGTATATGTCAAAATCAGCACAATTCGATCTTCTTGACTATCATATCATTCTGGAATTACGTAAAGATGCGCGCAAATCTGCCTCCGAAATCGCCCGATCCCTGAACGCCAACGAACGCACCATCCGCAACCGCATTGATCGGTTAGTAGAGTCAGGTGCTGTTCGTTTGACATCCATTCTTGACCCCCACGCTTTCGGATATGTCAATACCGTTGACATTTTTCTGGAAGTTGAACCCGAGCAGGAACAAGCCGCTATTGATAAGTTACTGAATATGCACGAAGTATCCTATCTGGCTTACGGTTTAGGGACTCAGGAAATATCTATTGAAGCCCGGTTTAAAGACAATGCCGAAATGCGTCAGTTCTTAGGTAAAGTTTTACCTTCAATTCCCGGTGTTCGAGTGAAGGGGTACGCTTTGGTGCCACGCATCATCCGAAATATTGATGAATGGCTGCCTAAACCCGAGGATTTCGAAGGTTAATTGGGTCCAAAAGTGGCTATACGAAAAATATATTTATTTCAGGAGGATTTAAATGACCCTAAAACACTTCATTGATACGCAGGACTTCACCAAAGAGGAATTGTTAGAGTTAATCGAACTAACACGCCTCATCAAAGCCGCCGATAAGCAGGGTTGCACGCCCAAGTTATTACAGGATGCCACCCTTGCCATGATTTTCGAAGAACCCTCCACCCGCACCCGAGTTTCTTTTGAAGTTGCCATGACCGAATTGGGCGGACATGCCCTCTACCTCAAACCGGGGGAAATTCATCTGGGTGTGCGTGAATCCCTCGGTGATACTGCACAGGTGCTTTCCCGAATGTGCGATGCGATCATGGCACGAACGTTAAAGCATGAAACCATTACCGGCCTTGCCAAATATGCTACTGTTCCAGTAATTAACGGCCTGACCGATTACAACCACCCCACCCAGGTTGTCTGCGATGTATTAACCATGCTTGAACACGCCCCTGCTGGCAAAAAGTTGGAAGAATTAAATGTCACTTTTATAGGGGATGCAACCAATGTTCTTTCATCCCTCATGCTGATTTGTACTCGATTGGGAATGAATTTCACCCATGCGGCTCCCAAAAAATATCAGGCGCCAGCCGAGTGGATTCAATGGGCGGAGGAAAACAACAAAATTTCTGGTGGAACGCTGACTGTCACGGAAGACCCGGTCGAAGCAGTGCGGAATGCCGATTTTATTTACACGGATCTGTGGTGGTGGGTCGGACAGGAAGACCAGATTCCCGAACGGCGGGCGGCTTTCATGCCGAAATATCAGGTAAATAAAGATTTGATGGCAAAAGCACCGGCTCACTGCAAGTTTATGCACTGCCTGCCGGCCTCGCGTGGTATAGAAGTCACCGATGAAGTTATGGATTCCCACCAATCCATCATTTTCGATCAGGCTGAAAACCGCCTTCACACCGAAAAAGGCATTCTGGTCTGGCTGCTTTACCCGCGTCTGAAACGACCTTCAGCCGAATTAGCCGCCTTTCACCGTGGGAAAATTGAAAATTTCCTGAACCGATAAAAACACCTTGAACAGGGCAGGGATGGCAGTCTATCCCTGCCTATTCCCTGTTTTGTTTTTCCTAAATCAAGGAGATATTCTAATGGATACTGCAATCACCGCGACTAAAAAAAGCAACGGCTTCAAAAAGGCTTTTCGTGGCATTGATATGACGCTCTTCACCGTCGCCGCGATACTTGTAATAGATACTCTTGCACCTTCGGCAGCCATTGGGCCTTCCTCTATATCCTGGTGGATCATCACACTGGTGCTTTTCTTTATTCCTTACGGCTTGATTACCGCCGAACTGGGTACCACCTATCCCGAACAGGGAGGGCTTTATATCTGGGTGCGCAACGCCTTTGGTCAACGCTGGGCCGCCCGCACCACCTGGTTATACTGGATCAACGTTGCCCTATGGATGCCCTCAGTCTACGTGCTGTTCGCCGGGATGTTTGCCCAATTGTTCATTCCTGACCTGAGTCTATGGGGGCAAATTGCCATCGGAATCCTGATGACGTGGGTAACTGTGATTATCGGTATTGTCGCCCTCGATATTGGCAAATGGGTGCCGAACATTGGCGCAATGATTAAAGCCCTCATTATGCTGGTTATTGGTGTTGGGGCATTTATTTATGCCGCCCACCATGGGGTTGCTAACGACTTGTCCTTCCGCAATATTTTGCCTCGCTGGGATGCGGGATTGTACTTCTTGCCGGTAATTGTCTACAACTTTATGGGGTTCGAGTTAATGTCCGGCGCCGGGGAGGAAATGCAAAATCCTCAACGGGATATTCCTCGTGCGATTATTATAGCCGGCGTTTTAATTGCTTTCTTCTACCTGATGGGCACAATTGGTATGCTGATGGCACTACCCGCCGACCAGTTAGGGTTGGTTTCTGGGATAATTGACACGTTGCGCATCCTCTTTGGAGAAAGCGGAATTGGCGGTTTTATCGTGACCATCCTGGGAATCGGAGCCCTGTACACCTTTCTGACCAACATGGTTACCTGGACAATGGGGGCCAATCGAACCGCTGCTGAAGCCGCCAACGAAGGCGAACTGCCGGCTTTCTTTGGCAAGCTTCACCCCATCAACAAAACCCCCGTGGGCGCATACGTCTTGACCGGCATTGTGTCCAGTGCTGTGTTGATCATCTACGGGCTGATAGCAACCACGGCTGAAGACCTGTTCTGGTCTTTGTTCGCCTTTTCTTCCATTGTCTTTCTGATGCCTTACCTTGCTCTTTTCCCGGCATTCTTAAAATTACGCCGTACCGATGCTGACCGTCCCCGCCCCTACCGCGTGCCGGGCAATCATACTACCGCCATATTGATGACAATTATCTGTGTTTTGTTCATTCTGCAGGCAATCGTATTTTTCATCTGGGTGCCGGGCGAAGCGGTGGATTGGAGTTACGCAATTCCGGTGCTTGCTGGTGTTGCTGTAACCCTGATCATTGGTGAATTCTTGATTAAGCGATGATTTTTCTTTGGGAGGATTTTCTATGTCGTTCCTGATTGAAAGCACACCTCGCCAAGACGGCTTCCGCATGCCGGCAGAATTTGAACCTCATACTGGCTGCTGGATGTTGTGGCCCGAAAGACCGGATAACTGGCGGCTGGGAGCAAAACCGGCCCAAAAAGCCTTTACTGCGGTTGCAACCGCCATCGCCCGATTTGAGCGGGTGACCATGGGTGTATCTGCTGGTCAGTTTCAAAATGCCCGTCAAATGTTGCCCGGTCATGTCCGAGTGGTCGAACTTTCGTATAACGATTCATGGATGCGGGACTGCGGGCCGACCTTTGTCACCAATGGCGAGGTGATTCGCGCTGTGGATTGGGATTTCAATGCCTGGGGCGGTTTGGATGGCGGCCTGTATTTCCCATGGGATCTGGACGATTTAGTCGCCCGCAAGGTAGCCGAAATCGAATGGGTTGATCGCTACAAAGCCCCACTGGTACTGGAAGGCGGCTCTATCCATGTGGATGGTCAGGGCACCCTGTTGACCACCGAAGAATGCCTGCTCAACCCCAACCGCAACCCGCAACTTTCCAAATCAGAGATTGAGAATCTCTTGATGGAATACCTGAATGTCGAAAAAATCCTCTGGCTTGGCAAGGGAGTCTACAACGATGAAACCAGCGGTCACGTGGACAATCTGGCCTGTTTTATC
>DLXG01000202.1 GCA_003448875.1 Anaerolineaceae bacterium | reverse complement strand
ATCGGCGATATTCAGTGCAACTGCACCAATATCCGTTTTGTGAGTTGCCTGTTCGGAGATGGCTTTGACCACGACGGGGTAACCGATGCGGGCAGAAACCTCAACTGCCTGAGTCAGGTTGTAAACTTTGGCCCACGGTGCTACCGGCAGGCCATAGGCTTCACATACCTGCATGGCCTGATCCAGCGAGAGCACGGCCGAGGTGGTGTGGCTGAGTACCCAATGTGCTTTGTGCCGGGCATCTTGGGGGAGAGAAACGGCAGACGGTTGATTTTGTTCGGTTTGTCGCTGAGCAATTCGTTGAAAATGATCCCGAGAGGCAGCCAGTGCCTGTACGGCTTCATAAACTTCGCTGAAAAGCGGAAAACCCAGATTTTTCTCAAGGTAATTGACTTCATCGGTTTCTGTAAAGTAGCACAACGCGATTGGTACCTGATACTGCCGGCTGAGGGACTTGAGCTTTTCGGCTACTGCGCGGGCCACCGGGATTGTTTCGCGGCGGTAATTGAAAATCAGCAGGTAGGCATCCGCTTGATTGAGCCGAATGGCTTCCTCGATCAGGATGGGATAGGCGTCAAAATTGAAGACCGTGCCCAGATCAAGCGGATTCATGCGCTCAATCACATTGACCCGGAAGAAGGGTTTTGCTACTTCAATTAATTCATCACTGTATGGAGGGAGTTCAAAACCAAACTGGCTGGCACAATCAACCGCAATGATGGCATGACCACCGGAACGAGAGAATACCGCCAGCCGGTTGCCGCGCACAGGCGGCAGCATGAATCCTTTGCTGTAAATCATCATCTCTCTGAAGGTCATGGCCCGCGTAATCCCAAATTGACGAAAAGCGGCATTGACGATGCCTTCATCATTTGCCAGCGCCGCCGTGTGCGATTGGGCAATCTGTGCGCTGGCCTGACTGGTATTGGATTTATAAACGATGACCGGTTTGGGAGATTGGACAGTCAGTTCAACCAGCTGGCGGCCTTCCACAATGCTTTCAAGGTAAAGCAGAATAACCCGTGTGGTTTCATCATCAATGAGGTAGCGCAGGTAGTCGCTTTCCTTCAGGTCAATTTTATTACCCACACTGACCGACTTTGAGATACCAAGCCCGGCGGCTGCCAGCAGATCAATGCAGGTCAAGACGACACCGCCGCTTTGAGATACCAGTGAGATGCTGCCGTGGGGGATTTCCTCGGGGGCGGTTGGGACGAAAATGGTACAGATACCGCTCTCGGTACAGATGATGCCAATACAATTCGGCCCGACAAGGCGCATATCCCACTTTTGAGCAATCCGGTAGATTTCCTCTTCCAGTATGGCGCCTTCCTTTGAAAACTCGCTGAAACCGGATGACTCAATCACGGCAAAGCGAATCCCGTGCGCACCTAATTCGTCCAATAATCCCGGCACCGTGGCTGCCGGCGTGAGGATGACGGCCAGATCGAGGGCAGGCGGCAATTGAGCTACAGAAGTATAGATGGGGCGGTTTAGAATCGTACCTTCATTTCGCCCAAGCAAGAAAAGCTCTCCCTTGTAACCGAATTGAATAATATTCTCGGCGATATGGCGAGCAAGATTATCGGCTTTTTCGGAAACCCCCACAACGACCATACTGCGTGGATAGAAAATCTGGTTCATGTTTTTTCCTCGTGAAGCCTGCCAGTCTTTGAGTTCAGGGCGTAGAGCCTGTGGTTATCTTTTATTGTGGCATAAACCGTCTTGCAATAACTCTCGCGGTTGGCCATTAAAAGAAAAAACAATAAAGGGAAAGTTAATCCGGATCGATGAGTTCGCCGTTTAGAGTGGCGCTGACAGTTACCGGCGTGTGACCGGTCAGGGCAACTTCGGTAAAACACATTCGGCGGGCGAGGCGAACCAACTCTTGTATCGCCTGGAGCGGTTCTTCGGATTCGATTTGGATTTCCACCTCAAAACCATCACAGAATGCCTCTGCATCGCCGCGCAGTACCGAACCCGTTTCTCGAAAATGAGCCGTCACCTTCACAATTTCTTTTTGAAGGTTTAGCTTCTTTTTGGACGCAACCTGCGTCACATGGGAGATCAGTCAGAGGGCCATGCCGGAGACAAAGTAGGTCAGCGGTGTGGGGGCAGTGCCTTCCCCGCCGGGGATATAGTTGCCCTCATCACTGACAAAGGCAAACATGCGGCCGGTCTCCGGCTGGCCGGCAATGACCTGCTTGCGCCAATTTTCAATTGAACTGGCAGTGGCTTCTACGACAATCTCACGCAGGTGATCTTTGCGAGTTTCCATACGACCTCCCCAACGGTGACTATTGTTTAATCAGACTATACCACGATTTTCTCTGAGGAATTAATTAACATGGTTTTTATCTTTCTTTTATTCAATCCTTATGGTCAAAACTCCCGAATCGTTGCATGATATTGTGCGGTTGTCCAACATTAATTCCACTTTTCTCACAGAGAGGAAGCATGAAATTCAGAGACCGTTTGATCTTGATCATCACTTTAATTCTCGTGTTTGTCATGGGGGTCAATACGGCGTGGATGGTAAGGCAGGCGCGGCAATCTTTGCTGGAACAGACGCGTTCCAATGCGGTTGCACTGGCAGAGATGTTCGCTCACTCGGTTGATTTTGCCAACCGGATTCCGGGAGAGGTGGACCGCATTGTAGGCCAGCAAATGGTTACGCAGGCTCGCATCTCTGCTCATTTAATAGATACTGCCCTCAAAGCCGGAATGAGCGAATCACAAATCGAGGAAATGCTGCGGGCAATTGTGGACACGACCGATCTGAAGGAATTTTGGATCACGGATGATACCGGAACGGTGGTTTATTCCAATATTGATGTGCCATTTGCTTTCAGTCCCGATCCGAACGAGCAACCGCAGGCCTATGTTTTCTATCAGTTACTGCAACAGACAAATGGTGAGGTTGTTCAATCGGCTCAGGTGCGAGAACTGGACTCGAAACTCTATAAGTATGTCGGGGTTTCGGGGGTGGACAGCCCGCGCATTGTCCAGGTAGGGGTGGAAGCAACCTATCTGGATGAAGTTACCCGCACCATGAATCTGCAAACCCTGGTGGACAAAACGGTATCCGTGAAGGATGTGAATGCGGTAGCGGTGAAGGTGGCCGATCGGGCAGCGGTTTTCAGTGGCCGTGAAGGTTTCTCGCAAAATGATTTATTGAATGCGGAATGGGAAAAAAGCCTTGAACAGGCCTTGAACAGCGGTGAAGTGGTTGTGGATGAAATCTCGAACGCCCTGCGGGTGATCTATCCGGTAAAAACCAGCGCGGGTGATAAGGCGACCATCACGGTGTTTATGAGCACCGCAGGCGTTACCCAACAGGTGCGCCAGACATTAATCACGGCGGTAATTGCTACGCTGATTCTGCTGGCAATCAGCCTTGGGGTAGCCTTATTCATCGCCAACACCATCACCCGGCCGCTAGGGGTTATTGAAAAGGCCGCCGATCAACTGGCAGATGGAGATTTATCCTTTAGTGAAGATCAGCAAAAGCAGCTGGAAGCCATTTATCACCGCAAGGATGAATTAGGGACGGTCGGACGCGCATTTCAACGTTTGATCGGTTACTTTACCGAGATGATTGAGGTTGCCAACCGACTGGCAGCCGGGGATTTGAGTCTCTCGGTCAAACCGCGCTCGGAGCGGGACGGTCTTGGACAGGCTTTTGCAACCATGATCTCCAGCCTGAAATCCACCGTATTCCGCCTTTCGCAGAGTTCGGATGAACTGGACAAAGCCTCGGCCGAATTAGCCAACTTTGCCGAGCAGGTACGGCTGGCTTCGGAGCAGATTGCTCAAACCATGCAGCAAATTGCCATGGGGTCTTCGCAGCAGGCCGAGTCGGTGCAGCGCACGGTGAGTTCGGTGCATCAGATGGCAAACGCGATTGATGGGGTAGCCAAAGGCGCACAGGAACAGGCCAGAGCAGTAACTGCTGCCTCTCAGGTATCCAACCAGATGGGGGAGAAGATGCAAAGTGTGGCTGAAACGGCTACGGAAGGCGCCCAAAATGCCATCAGTGCTGCCCAGGTGGCTCAGAGCAGTGCCGAAACCCTCAATCAGATGATCAACGGAATGCGGTTGATCAAGGAAAAGGTTGACCTCTCGATGGAGCGGGTTAAAGAGATGGGCGGCCGTTCTCAACAGATCAGCGTGATTCTGGAAACGATAGAAGATATTGCCAATCAGACCAATTTGCTGGCCCTCAACGCCGCCATTGAAGCGGCCCGCGCCGGTGAACATGGCAAAGGGTTTGCGGTGGTGGCGGACGAGGTGCGTAAACTGGCCGAACGTTCAGCGCAGGCAACCCGCCAGATTGGTGACCTTGTCACCGAAATTCAAAAGACCGTCAATGAAGCCGTGGAGGCAATGAGCCTGAGTGCCAAGGAAGTCGAAAACGGTGTGGCCCAGACTCATCAATCCAGCGAAGCGTTGATGAGGATTCTGGACGTGATCCAGCAGGTACGCCAGCAGGCGGAAGGGATTGCCTCAGCCGTCAAGCAGATTTCCGGCTTCTCGAACGAATTGATTGATGTAATGGACTCGGTTTCCTCGGTGGTTGAAGAAAACATTGCTTCCACAGAGGAAATGTCAGCCAGTTCGACCGAAGTATCCGAAGCCATGGAGATGATTGCCAGCATCAACGAAGAAACGAACGCGTCTATTGAAGAAATCAGCGCAGCAGCACGCGAAATGAGCCAGCAGGTGCAGGATGTAACTTCGGCGGCGGTTTCGCTTTCCCAAATGGCGGCTTCGCTGCGCGGACTGGTGGGGCAATTCAAAGTATCCTAGGTAGATACGGTAAAAGGAAAATCGGCGGAGGGTGAACCCTTCGCCGATTTTTGCTTCCGAGGGGGATTCGATCTACTTTTCGGTGATTTCTACACCATCTTTAAAGACGTGCAGCGGAGCCTCGTGATTCCAGATGGCTTCCCAAACCGAGCCGGCATTCAAGATAACCAAGTCGGCGGTGCAGCCTTCTTTCAGGCCGTAATTGGGGATATTCAAAGCCAGGGCGGCGTTGGTGGTGATCAGGTCGTAAAGAATTTCCAGTTCCTCCCGACTGGTCATCCACATAAGATGAGCAGCGAGGAAGGCTACTTCCAGCATGTTGTTGCGCCCAAAGGGATAGTAAGCGTCGGCAATGTCATCCTGACCGAGCGCAATTCGCACCCCGGCTTTGTAGAGCGATTTGACGCGGGCATACAATGGCCCGGTTTGCGGATCGGAAACCACCCCAATCTGAGCGCGCTTGAGCAGATATTCGATCTTGCGGTAATACGGTTCGGGGTAAAGGGCCATGGCGCGGGCATGTTGAGCGGTCACCCGTCCTTCCCAGCCTTCTTTGATGGTCTTGACTGCCAGCATTTCGAGGGTGCGCAGGGTGGGGTCGCCGGCGTCGTCAATCAGCATAGAGACCGGCTTGTTGTACTTTTTGGCGAGGGCGAACATGCGGTCAATGTGTTCCTGTGCGTCGGCATCCGTGTATTCGATCCATGGAATACCGCCCACCACATCGGCGCCGAGTTTGAGGGCTTCTTCTACGTAATCCTCTGCGCCGGGATCGCGCACAACGCCATCTTGCGGAAAGGCAACCACCTGAATATCTACTTTGCCTTTGAATTCTTCACGGGCGCGAATAAGGGCTTTGACACCTTCAAGGCGGGCTTTGGTGTCGGTGTCGGCAAAGGCGCGAATGTGCGTGTTGCCAAAGCGGATTGCCAGCTTAACCGCTTTTCGGACGTTCTCGATTATCCACGACTCGTCGTATTTTTCTTTGACACGCGCGGCCAGTTCAATCGCCGTCATTGCCCCGCCCATCGATTCGCCGGTATAGGCGCCTAAGGCTTCGTCATCCATCATGGCAAGGGTATATACCTTGCACAGATGCAGATGGCCGTTTACAAATGACTCGGTAACCAGATGTCCATCGGCGTCTATGACCTGTTTGGCTTCCCCCTCAACCTTTGGAGCAATGGCGGCAATCTTGCCGTCTTTGATGCCGATTTGCAGCAGGTTTGTTCCTGAAAAGCGGGTTTTGGCGTTCTTGATCAAATAATCCAGTGTCATTGTTCCCTCCAGAGTAAGATATCTTAAATTATCCTGCCCGCAGGCTCTACGGGCAGGATTTTGATGGTCAGGCTTTTTCGGTTATGCGCTGGCGGATCAGTTGCTGGGCAATCAACGCACCATCACGGATCGGTTCGTAACCGGTGCAGCGGCACAGATGTTTGTTGAGGGCATTGTTCAATTCGGTTTCGCTGGCATCGGGTTTACTCTCCAGCAGGGCGTGGAGTTCCATCACAATACCGGGGATGCAGAAGCCACACTGCACTGCGCCTGATTCGGCGATTGCCTTCTGGATAGGGTGGAGTTCCATGCCTTCCGCTAACCCTTCGATGGTCAGGATGTCCGCGCCTTGCATTTTGGTTGCCGGCGTGTTACAGGATTTGACGGCTTTACCGTTCATCACGATCACGCAGGTGCCGCAGGTGCCGTTATCACAGCCGCGTTTTGTGCCGGTCAGGTCGAGTACGTCGCGAATCACATCAATGACCATCATTTCGTCATCGATTTCGACCGTGCAAAATTCACCATTGATGGTAAAGGAAATTTTTTCGTTCATATCAGGCATACTCCTTCTCGCCTCGGGCTTCCAGGGCTTGTTTGATCTTTTCGGGGGTAACCGGGATCTCGTAGAAATCAACCCCAATAGCGTCATAAATTGCGTTCAAGATGGCGGGCGGAGCCCCGATTACAGAGTGTTCGCCGATACCGCGTGCACCAAACGCGCCGATTGGGTCGGGGGTTTCAATAAACTCTATGGTCTGTTTGGGGGCTTCTTTGTACGTGGGAATGTGATACTGGAAGTAGTGGGGGTTAAGGATGCGGCCTTCTTCGTCGAATTTTACTTCCTCATAAAGAGCAGCCCCAATCGCCATGGTGACGCCGCCCAATACCGATCCGCGAATTTGCAGCGGATTGACAACCTGACCGACATCGAATACCGATGCGAAATGATCCACATAGATTTTGCCGGTTTTCTTTTCGATGCGGATTTCGGCTGCCTGTGCGCCGAAGGTGTAGGTGACGCCTAAACTGCCCTGCCCGTTCTGGTCGGGGTTGGAATAGCGCGGCAGACGGGCATCGGCTACGGATTGGGCCAGATCACCGATGGTGATGCCGTTATCGGTGATGTAACCACGGGCCAGCTGAGTAACCGGCACGCGGATAGAAGGGTCGCTGCGCAGATATACGTATTCGCCGTCGTATTCCAGATAGTCCTCGTCGGTGCGCAGCACCTGTGCAGCAGTTTTCTTCAATCCCTGAATCAGTTTCTCGGCCGCGCGCACAATCGCCCGTCCGCCCTGCATGGTAAACATCGAACCGATGGTCTGCCATTCGTATGGAGAGAATTGTGTGTCAATCTCGTTGTAGCAGCGGATTTTTTCGGGCGGGATCTTGAGGGCTTCGGCAGCAATCTGGCGCACCACCGTCCGCAAGCCTTGTCCAACCTCAGCGCCGCCCATGTTGACCGAAACACTACCGTCAATGTTCATTTTCATGTAGCAGCCTTTGGTGGAGAACGGCGCGCCTTTTGGCGATTTCATCACTGCAGCAAAGCCGCGCCCATAATAATATTGATCATCCTCTTTCTTGGGTTTGGGTTGACCAAAGACGATCTGCTGGACGCGTTCAGCACAGGCTTGAATATCCCCGTTTGATTTCCACATCCGCTCGCCGAGCGAATTGATGCTGCCTTCGCGCAGGTAGTTCTTAGCGCGCAATTCAAACGGGTCCATATTCAACTTACGCGCCAGCATGTCCATCATCCGTTCGGTGGCAAATTGAGATTCGGGGTGGCCGTAGCCGCGATAGGCACCAACCGGCGGGGTGTTGGTATAGACTGTGTAACCGGTGAGATCACAGTGTTCAAATTCATACGGGCCGGTGGAGTTGTGAGTGGCGGCAATGGTCACATTGACGGCTGTGTCCGAATAGGCACCGCCCGAATGATAAACAGTTGTTTTTAGAGCAACCAGTTTGCCGTCCCATTTTGCACCAATCTTCATCACGGTGCGGATGCCGTGTGCCAGCAGGGTGCTGGTGATGTCCTCTTTGCGGGTGGCTACCCATTTAACCGGCCGTCCGGGCACGAAACTGGCAATCCAGGCAATCGTTTGCTCAACGGTAATGTCGGATTTATAGCCGAAGCAGCCGCCAATATCGGGAATGTGAACGCGCACATCGGAGACCGGAACGCCGTAGGAGTGGGCAATGTCATCGCGGATGATGAAGGGGCAAATGGAGGACGACCAGATTTCAATAGTGCGGTCTTCTTTGAACCAGACGATGGAGCCGTGTGGTTCAAGCGCCGCGCAGGAGCCGAATGGGTAGTTAAATTCACCTTCGATGATCACGTCGGCTTCCTCAAAGCCTTCTTCCCCGCGTCCCTTTTTCAAGTGATAAACGTTGGCGATATTCGTTCCGGGCCGAGGGTTCAAGGTGGGAAGGTGCCAGTATTCATCCATCTCCTCATGGATCA
>DLXG01000069.1 GCA_003448875.1 Anaerolineaceae bacterium | reverse complement strand
CCTCCCCCTCATCCAGCCGCCCGTAAATCTCAACGGCGGGCGCAGCTCGGGCCGCCTGCGTGACCCGCTCCACCTTTGGCGCGGCCCGCCGCAGGTGCGAAACATACAGCACATAGGGCTGTTCGGCGGGGATTTCAAGGGTTGTCTGAATCGAATCGCCCGCCCGCAGAGCATAATAGCGGTCATTGGAAAAGCGCGCTTCTCCCGTCCAGCCGCGCTGGCCGTACTGCGGCGAGCCGGTGAGCGGTTGGGCGTTCTCGGCCTCCACAATCCAGCCGATCGAGGACTGCGCCGGTGCGGCGGTGTAATAGGCGGTCACCAGCGGGTGATCTTCCACCATCAGCAGCGCCAGCAGAGCCTCAATGGTCGACTCAGCCCCGGCGTTGCGGTTGACGCGGAAAGGCGTCGGGCCGTTGATGCCGTCGAAGGTGCGCCCGTTTTCGGGGTCGTACATGGCCAGCCCGGCCATGTTATTGCCAAAAAACCAGGCGTTGCTCAGCCCCGCGTAGCGGGCGTAGCGTTCTTTACCGCTGGCGCGGAACAGTTCCCAGAAACCGGCCGTCATCACCTCTACCCCGTAGGCGATCTGCCCGCCGCGCACCGGCAGGGGCAGCATCTCGTTGAGAAAATCGGTCGCCAGCAGACGGGCGTAGAACTGGTCGGCCGAGTCGGCGGCGGCTTTCAGCCAGTCCTCGCGCTCCAACAGCCGCCCGGCCAATGCCAAAGCATGAACCTGATGGCTGCCCCAGGCATGCCACAGGGCGGTTGAGGTGGTGGTGGAGGGAAACGCCCCAAAGGGGTAGGTACGCACATCTCCCAGCCGGTATGCCGCCACGCCGTTGGCCAGATTGGTCAACAGGTGACGGGTACGCGGGTTAGGATTGGCTTCATAATACGCTGCCAGGCTCAACATCGCCAGCGCGCTCAGGTCAGAGCCGTTGCCCACCAGCCAGGCCGGCACCGGCGTGCCGTGCAGGTCGTTGTAAGCCCCCACCGGGCCGATGGCGCGCTGCAAGGCTTCCTCCCCGCGCAGGTAGGCCGCTTCCAACCGTTCGGCATAGGCCTGATCTGCTACACGAAATACAGGAATGGCGGCTGCCAAAGCCCACTGCGCCCGCGCCGCCCACCAGCTCCACGATTTGTAACTGGTGCGCCCCTCGCGGTTGATCGTGCCGCTGCGGTCATATACAAAATTGTAGTATTCGCCGTCCTCGGCCTGCATGTACAGGACAAAGTTGAGGGTCGCCCGCGCCAGCCGCAGCGCCTGCGGGTCGCCGGTGCGCTGGTAGTACATCAGATAGACCAGCGCGGCACGCGCCACATCATCCACACAGGCAATCCCCTCACCGGAAGCATCCACCCAGCCGTAATCCGGCGCTTCGGAATAAATATGCACCAGCCCGATCTCTTCGCCGTTCCACTCGACGAGTTCGGTCAGGCGTTGCAGGTGAGTTAAATTGATCAGGCCGTCGTGCATGGGATTCTCCACCGGCGGCGGGGTGCGAACGGGGGTTGCCAGCGAGGTGGGGGTAACCGGCACAGCCGGGCTGGGGGTGAGCGTTTGACCCTCCGGCCGGTCAGGCCCGGGCAGCGGTTGAGCCGTGCAGGCCCCCGCCACAAGAGCAACCACCACAAGCAGCAGCCCCAGTTTGATTCGCATGGTCTTAACCCTTCACCGCCCCAACCGTCAAACCTTCGATGAAATAACGCTGGGCCGCAAAGAACAGCGCCAGTATCGGGGCGGCCATTACGGTGGACATGGCCATCATGTAGTGCCACTTTGGAGCCTCTTTGGAGAGCGATTCCTGGAAGAACTTGAGCGCAACCACCATCGGGAACTTGACCGGCGTGTTCAGGTAGATCAACGGCCCCATAAAGTTATTCCAGTTGCCCTGAAAGATCAGCACGCCCAGCGCCAGCAAAGCCGGCTTGATCAGCGGCAGCATGATCTTGTAGTAAATCTGAAAAGTGTTGGCCCCGTCAATGATGGCGGCTTCTTCGATTTCTTTGGGGATGGACAGCAGGAACTGGCGCAGCAAAAAGACCGCCCACGCCCCGCCGCCCAACCAGATGCCGGTCACCAGCGGGTCGTAGGTATCAATCAGGCCCAAATTGCGCCAGATGACGAAGATGGGGATGAGGGTGATGATGCCCGGCAGCATCATGGTGGAGAGCATCAGGATGAAAAACACATCCCGTCCGGGGAAGCGGAAGCGCGCAAAGCCGTAGGCGACAATCGTTACCGCAACCAGCTCGGCCACCATGGCGAGGATGGTGATGAAGAGCGTGTTGCCCAGAATCCGCCAGAAATCCAGCCCGGGCGCAATGCGGCTCAGTTCCTGAAAGGCGCGCACGTAGTTTTCCCACATAATCGGGTCGGGAATCCAGCGGATCGGCCATTCGAACAGCTGGCTTTCGGGCTTCAGCGAGGTGGAGAACATGTAAAAGAACGGGATCAGCACGAACAGCGAGAACAGCGCCAGCAGGATGTAGGTGATCAGGTCGGCCAGGGTGCGGCGCCCCCGCATCCCAAACTGAGTTTTCTGGGTGGTTGCCGTGGCAGGCAAGGAAATTGAGGTCATGGCTGATTCACCTCCCTAGCGTTTTTCGCCTTCGTAATAGACCCACAACGCTGACGAACGAAAGACCAGCAGCGTCAGCAGCAAAATCACCACCAGCAGGAACCACGCCAGCGCCGAGGCGTAGCCGAAGTTGCCGAAACTAAACGCTTCCTGATAAATCTTGACGTTCAAAAACGTGCCTGAAGCGCGCGGAATGGGGATGAAGAAGGCCTGCGTGAAAATCTGCAACGAGCCGATGATGCCGGTAACCAGATTGTAGAAAATGGTCGGTGAGAGCATCGGCAGGGTGACATGGATGAACTTGCTCCAGCCGGTTGCCCCGTCTATGTCGGCGGCTTCGTACAATTCTTTGGGGATATTTTTCAACCCGGCCAGCAGGATGACCGTATTGGCACCGAACACCCCCCACATGCCCATGATCACAAAGGCCGGCATGAGCAGGTTGGGGTCGGTGAACCACTCCAGCGGCCGCATGTTGAGCAGTTTATAGACCGGCTGCAAGGTGAAGTTGATCAGGCCGGAGGTGGGGGAAAACATCCAGCGCCAGAGCAGAGCCACCGCAGCCGCCGGCAGCACCGCCGGCAGGTAATAAATGGTGCGCCAGATGCCGATGCCCTTGATCGGCCGGTTGAGCAGCAGCGCCACCAGAATCGAGCCGATCAACCCCAGCGGTACGTTCAGCGCGGCGTAAAACAGGGTCAGGCGGAAGGACGGCCAGAAATACGGATCTTTGGTGAACATGCGCACGTAGTTTTCCAACCCGATCCACTGCGGCGGCTGAAACATGTTGTACTGCGTAAAACTGAGGTAAAACGAGCGGGCAAAGGGGTAGAGATTCCAGATCAAAAAGCCCAGTATCCACGGCAGAATCAGGGCATACCCGTTGGCAACTTCGGGCTTGACCTTGAAGAAGCGCAGCAGGTAATACAGCCCGATCATGGAGAGGATCACCCCTCCCCCCACCGCGCACCAGCGGATAAAAGTCGGAAGATACGTTTCCCAAGCCGAGATGACCATGTGATTTTCCCACTATCTTTCTTTTGGACCTCCTATCAGCGCCGCGGCGGCGCCGATAGGAGGTTGGTTAACGGTCTTTTGACGGCGATCAGGGCAGAACCGATTCGAGTTTCTTGCGGATTTCAGGAGCCAGTTCAGCGGGGGTGGCTTTCTTCTGGAAGAGCGGATCCATGAACTCACCCCAGAAGATCGAGTCCCATTCCTGATGGCGCGGGATGATGTTGAAGGAGCGCATATCCGGCACGGCCTTGGCGATCTGCTCGGCGCTGGCGGCTTTGCGCGGTTCGATGCGGCTGATGGCTTCGGCGGTGGCCAGCGATTTGCGCGGCGGGACGATCTTCCAGCCGTGGATGCCTTCGGTCAGCTGCACCAGGGCTTTGTAGGCCAGTTCGGGGTTCTTGGTCTGGGCAGCGATGACGGTCGAAGCGGTCCAGGCAAAGGTTGCCCGCCCGGCCGGCCCGGCCGGTACCGGCGAGACACCGACATTCAGCCCCTCCACGCGGTCAAGATCATCGGCTGCGCCGCCCATGAACATGGCAATCTTGCCGGCTTTGAACATCTCGCCAAAACCCTGTTCCTGAATGGTGGCCTGCGGCGGGGCGTATACATCGCTGTAGATCATCTCCTGATAGAAATCCAGCGCTTTGATCGCTTCGGGCGAATCGACCGGGCAGGATTTTAGATCATCCGAGATCACCTCGCCGCCCGCCTGCCAGATGAACATTTGCGGAGGCGGCCAGCCGTTCAGGGTGAAGCCCCACTGGTCGTTACGGCCGTCGCCGTTCACATCCTTGGTGAGGGTTTTGGCGGCTTCTTTGAAGGTATCCCACGTCCAGGTTTCATCCGGGTAGGCCAGACCAGCAGCGTCGAAGAGGGCTTTGTTGTAATACAGCACGACCGGCTGGGCAATCCACGGCAGACCGTAGTAGCGGCCCTGATAGGCAGCCGTCTTCAGCACATCCGGGAAGTAATCATCCAGTTGTGCGGCCGGGCTGGAGTCGTTTTTGAGGTAGTCGGTGATGTCCAGCAGAGCGCCTTTCGAGGCCAGGTTGGCGATCCACTCCTGCGAGAGCCAGATCAAATCGGCTGCGGTGCCACCGGCCAGAGTGGTCTGCACTTTGGTGTAGTAGTCATCCGGGGCCGGCTCATGCACGATTTGAAACTCGGTGTTCTCGGCGTTGATGCGGTCGAGAATCTGCTGCAATTCGGCGGCTTCCCCGGCGCCGGCCCACGTGGTCAGGCGGATGGTGACTTTTTCAGCCGGCTTGGCTGGCGGCTGGGTTGGCTGTGGCTGCGCCTGAGTGGCCTGCCCGCCCGTCTGCGGCGGCTGGGTTGGCGCGGCGGGGGTCTGAGCGGGAGCGCAGGCTGCCAGCAACACCCCCAGAATGGTCAGTGCGGTCAGCACGAAAAACAAATTTCGCTTTCTCATTTCCTTCCTCCGGTATTCTTATGAAAAATGATTGGAATTGGGATTTGTGGAACAGACACAGGGACGGATTGATTCGAACGCGCTTCACCTCCTTTGGGGCTTAATCCCCTGAAGACTGACGCAAAATCAGGCGTGTGCCTGATACAACTTTAACCGGCGGCAGGTCGGGGTCGGCAATCACATCCAGCAGGCGCTGGGCGGCCAGCACGCCCAACTGCCGCTTGTAGACGTGCACCGTGGAAAGCGGCGGGGTGGTCAGGGTGGCCCAGCCGATGTCGTCGAAGCCGAACACGGCCACATCCTGCGGAACGCGCGCGCCGCGGCTGGACAGCACGCGCATGGCGCCGATCGCCATGGCATCGTTGGCGGCGCACACCCCGTCCAAATCGGGCCAGCGTTCCAGCGCCTCGCTCATCGCGCTTTCGCCGCTGGCGATGGTGGTCTCACCGGCATAGACGATACGGCTGGGCAGGTGGGCATTGCTGACGGCCTGAGCGTAACCCCGCCCGCGCTCGCGGCTGCTGACCCACTCCTGCGGGCCGGAGAGGAAGACGATCTGCCGGCGGCCTTTTTCGATCAGATGGCGGGCGGCCTGATATTCGCCGCCGAAGTCGTCGTTCAGCACGCAGTTGACCTCGCTGTTTTGCAGGCAGTTGTCAATGATCACCAGCGGGACGCCCTGCGAGAGGTGGTAGAGGATGAAACTGGGTGAAATATCCGGCCCGGCCAGGATCAGCCCGTCCACCCGCCGCTCGGCCACGGCGGCGAAGGACTGCGGCTTCTGCATGGTCTCATCATCTAGACTGGTGAAGAGGATGTGGTAGCCCTGCCCGCCGAGAAAACTCTCTGCCCCGGCGACAATGAAGGGATAGAACGGGTCTTCGCGCGTATCGTGACTGGACTGGTGGACGACGAAGGCAATCAGTCCGCTGCGCGAGGTGGCCAGCGAGCGGGCCGCCCCGTTGGGGGCGTAACCGGCCTGTGCCATCAGCGTCAGCACCTGCTGGCGGATTTCCTCGCTGACGCCGGGCTTGTCGTTAAGCACGCGCGAGATGGTGGCTACGGACACACCGAGTTGATGAGCGAGTTGTTTTTGGGTAGGTTTAGGGGACATGGTCGCTGAAAATTTACGTAAATTTTACGTAATCGGTTACATTCATTTTAAGTAAATTTTGAGCGAATTTCAAGCACCCGTTTTTTGCAAAGTTTTACGTAAACAAAAAAAGCCCGCACGGCTGTTACCGTTCGGGCCGGAATGTAACTAAAACAAGCATAAATGAGAACCTTACTTGACAGAGCGGTTCTCATTTACCCATCTTTTTCCTCGCTCATAATCTAACCGCTAATAGTTTTTCGCTTGTCTCATCACTGAATAACTCTACTTCAACCCTTTCACCCTGCTTGCGCAGCTCACAAAGCATTTGCCACGGCCGGATATAGTACTTCGAATAAGTGTTATCCGAATGGATTATTTCAATCCATTTTGCCACTTTAGCACTTGAAGCTTGAAGTAGTTCCTCTGTGTCTATGGTGATCATTCCCATATCACCATCTTGTTGAATGGTCATTACTCCAGTTTTATATTTACAGATCAACCTGTATTCACCCAGTTGAATCTCAGCCGTCTGGATTGCATCCGTTGCAACGATGAAAGACGGCTGCTTGCTTCTGTCTATCTTTTTCCGAATTTGAGCCTTCTCCTTATCTGAAAGATATTTAGAAGTATGCTCCGAGTCTTTAAGTTTCAGCTCAAGATAATCCACAATTTCATCTGGAAGGGTCTGATTACTCCAATTCAGCAAGGCCGAGATAAAACATTCATCAAGGAGTAAATTCCAATCAAAATGCTGAGCTTCAAGCAACAAAGGCTCTTTTTCATTTTCAGCGGACAACTGCTTAGTTTGCACAAAGTGGAGAGCCATTTTCCAATTAGAAATCTTTAGGAGAAAGGCAAAAAACTTGGCTAAGGTCGTTTTGACCCTTTTATCATTCTCTTCAGACTCCGGCATTTCCGATGCCAGGAACCGAACCAGAGCAATAAACCGCTCCGGCGTTGGGAATCGGTCAATCACCATCTGCCATTCATCAACCATCTTGCCTCTGCAAAGGGTTTCTTCTAAACGCGAATAGACCTCTTCTGGTAATACGCCGTTTGTTGTAGATTGGAGATGTTGATGATAAGACTTCAGCAGATTCTCAAAGCGGTTGCGGTCCGTATTCAAGTAATACGTTAAGAGATAGACATATTTCTCCTCATGCGGGTATAACCGGAGAACGACTTCCAGTTCATCGTAATATCTGTGCGTAGATAAAGCTTCCCAAAGGTTGTCGAAGCGATTACTTAGTTGGTCTTTGAATTTTCGGTCATCCTTGAGCCACTCAATACTTTCGACCCATTGCTTAACCCGATCTTTCATTTTATTATCCACATAGTGCTTGAGCAGATCAATGTACCACTGAAAATCTTTTGAATGCTTAATAAACATTTCCAGCTGATCAAAATATCCCCCTTTCAACAAGGCATCATATACCCTGTCGAATGATTCCCGCGTGAGAGCTTCTCGCCGTTGTTCCTCTTTCTGAAAAATTTCCTCAAACTTTGTGCACCATTGGGATAACCGCTGGTCAGGTTTTCTCTCAGCATATCGGATTAATAAGTCAACGTATTTATTCTTGAGGCTCGATACCCTTTGAATCAGTTTTTCAAGATCATCATACAGGGAGTTTTTCTCCAGACTTTGATAAAGATCCTCTAAATCACGACGGCTTGCCCTAAAATTATTTTGCTGCAGAAAAGAGATGAACTTGTCAACCCACTCAGACGCACACTCTTTTTGTCCTTTAGAGTCAGCATAATAGGCGATCAGTTCAACATACCGCCTGGCTTGCTTGCTTCCCTTAACCAGAGCCTCCCAATCCGAAATGCGGCCTTTCCGCTTGAGGGCATCTCTGACAATGTCAAATTGCACGTCAGACAAATTGCCTTCGTGGGAGTCATAATATTTCAGAATCAAATCAGGGTTGTTTCCGTTATCCCGGAGAACTTCTAATTTTTTGGGGTAAGGTGTTGACCAGATCTTCAAAGTCACTAGGGAAGGATTTTTGTCCTCTAAAAATCCGAATTCCCTAAGTTGATCAATTCGCTGATACAGGGTTCTCCATTCTTTCCAATCAAGTTGGTTTTCGCATTCGGGCAGGGAAATCGTTTTGCAAAGTTCTGCAAACACAAGCTTCCAGCCCGGATCACAGGAAATGAGATTTTCCTTGTCGAAGGCCAATTTCGAAAAATCAACTAATAAACTTTTGATATCCTCGAAACTGCTGGAAGTATTTGTTTCCTTTTTGGCCATAAATTCAGCAGCCCGCCAGCGAGGATCGCTTTCCTTTCCACTCAAACCAGCCAGACTGGAAAATTCTTTCCCCTGCCAGTAGGCGTCTATCGCCTTATCAAAGCACTCCGCTTCTCTGAACTTATCGCCAGCCTTCCTGTAGTTTTCTTCATACAAGTATTTGTACCCCTCGCATTCGGTTGCCTCACGCAGCTTCTCTGCTCTTCTGAAATCAGCCGCAGCCAGCTCCATCAAATAGGCATTCTTCTCTCTCTTCCCGCTTTCGTAATGTTTTCTTGCCCTTTCCTCTAATCCCTCGAAGCTGTCATCTTGATACTTCCAATCGTCCGCTTCTCCCATTTTGATTTGAATAAGCGCATCACTATCCCAGTTTTTCACCGCATTGCTGCAACAGGCTTGATACTTTTCAATAAACTTGGAAAGCTCATACTCCTTAAACAACTTCCAAAATTGATCCACCCCCGCTGGGGTATCTAAGATGATCAGTTGCGTTTTTGCCCGGCTGGCAGCCACATACAAACGGTTCATAAAATACATAAACGGAATCTTCTGTTCGTCCGCAATCTTAAGATTGACTTGGTCTGGGTTATTGAATTCAATCAGATTTGGATACTCCTTTGAGAAACCCTCACCGAATTTATACAGGATCACATGACTGAATTCCAAACCCTTGGCCGACAATGAGCTCAATATCGAACGAACGACATTCTCTTTGCTTTCATCAAGGGCGATCTGGTTCAGGAATTCATCCTGCCAGATGTATTCTTTTTCTTCATCCTTCTGGCAGGGCAAAATGATTGTGAACTTATCGTTATCGTCCAGATACTGCTTGAGATTTTCGTTGAGGACAAAATAAACAACTGGAGAGATACTTTCACGAAAATATACCTCTTGCGGAAGCAGATTGCTTTTCTGAAAGACAATCCCTCTGATCAAATGAATAAGATTGCAAAAGCGCACAATGCCTTCATTGGACCGGTAATTGTGAGGAAGTTCTCGAATAGTGGGGGTAGGGATTGAATCTACCGGAAAACTCAATTGTTCAGCAAGCGCCTGATAAAGGCTGGCCCCAACCACCTCCCAGTTGAAACCGGTGGGATTAATCGTTTGGAATGGATCGCCGGCGAGTGCAATTGGCACTTTTTTCAATTCTGGTGCGGGTAATTTAAGACGAGAAAGGATGGATAAACGAATAATGAAACGTATTTCATTCAGGGTAAAATCCTGTGCCTCATCGCAAAAGACAACCGAATGAGCAGCGGTGTCCCCTTGCATGACCGCATTCAAGGCCTCTCTCACCAGATCTTGATCATCCCATAATTTTTCCTCTTGACACCACCGACAGTAGGCATCCCAAACCTCTTCGTAAATCTCCTCGTACGTTTTCAGTTGAACCGATTTTGACTTTTTGGGCAGTTGGTCATAATCTTCCGGTTCGAGGTAATCATCCGACTCGGCCACCCAGCCTTTGATATAGGTACGAATCACATGCCAGGCCAGTTCGGGCGGGTGCTTGCGAGATTTTTTTGGACTGAGCCGAATTGCGCTCGCGTACCAGTCTTCAAACTTTGAGAAGTCAACCCGCCGGTCTGGCGGGAATTGTGCATCTGCGTTAGGCAGGATGCGCCGAAGATACTCATGGAATTCGGCAAAGCTGTTGTCAAAAATTTTTTTATTTTCTGGCTTTTTAAGCCATTGGCTGCCGGTATTCAAAACATTAATGACCTTCTCG
Organism: Anaerolineaceae bacterium; assembly: GCA_003448875.1. Taxonomy (GTDB): domain Bacteria; phylum Chloroflexota; class Anaerolineae; order Anaerolineales; family Anaerolineaceae; genus Bellilinea. The sequence goes on along the minus strand of DLXG01000069.1, from coordinate 1,621 downwards.
ACATTCTGTTTGGCTTGTTTGAGTAATTCCTTTCCATAGGTGAGATAAAGCGGGCCGGCGTTGATTTCCTTATAATCAAAATATCGAAGCAGCAGTTCCGCAAAACGATACAGCAGCAGGACGGTTTTGCCGCTGCCGGGCCGCCCATTGAGCAGAAGCGGGTAATCAACCGCTTCATAAAGCACTTCCATTTCCTTGCCCGAAAGAGCCAGACTGGCAACCTCATCTTTGCTTTCAATCTCCTTCGACCAAAAATTGTAGTCAGCCAAAAAGAAAGCCGGATAGGCGCGCCGGCTCATCCGGCGGATCTCGTCCATACTGCTGGCGTTCTCGATTTTATATCGTTGTCTTAAATCTGTCGTATCTTCTCCAATCTGAATTGGAGCTGCCAGAAAAAGAGCTTTTTCATCAGCCAATTTCTTGTAAAGAACGCCACATCTTTCCGAATCGATCTGGTTGTGCTCTACGGCTTCAGGATTATTAATGATCTCTTCAACTAACTCACTAAGGCTCTCCAGCCGGTTATGAAATTGACTTCTAACTCGCTCAATCCAGTCTTTGCTTTCGTAGATCTGCCAATCGTTGCCGTCATTTGTAACCAAGAATTTTGTGTTTGCGTGGATAAAACTCTTTACCAGTTCTAACCTCTTAGGCCCAACGGATTGATCATCTTCTTTTTTATGACTTGTTATAGTTTTCAGATCAATTGATAGACAGGTTTTCTCAAATGCACTCTCAAAACTTTGGGCATTCCCCAACAATTTCTCATATTCGCCTTGTTCTTGTCTCTTATACAATCGCCAGAAGATGAAGACAACATCTGAATTTTCTAATGGTTTTCTTCCCGCAATCAGCCGATACTGGCCAACCCTTTTCTTATAAAATACTTTGGTTCCCTCGATTGGTTCAAACCCCAAGGTCGTTTGAGTTTCAGAAATGTGTTGTTGAATATTTTCAATTTGGGGATAAACCCCATGTTTCTGTGCTTGCTTCTTGCACTCATCGGTAAGATAGGTATAAACAGCCATTCCGAGGCTCCTCTCTTTTTATCCCCCATTCTCCCATTTGTTTATGTCTTGCAAGGAAGAAACGGGTGTGGATTTTCAGGGTGCAGTATAATAAATATTCCAAAAACATACCAAGTCCAAACTGGTATGATTTTTTGTGAAATCGCATCAAAACTTTTCAAGACCTCTCACCCCCCTTCTCTCCCCCCCCGCTGCGTTCAACCCGACCGCTATGGTATACTTATTTCAAACCAACGGCGCGGGCGGGTTTTCCTCAGGGCGGAAATCATCCCTTGCGCCTGTGCCGGTCTAACCCTTGTCTCACCCCAGCGAGGTGCCCTTGAACCCCGGAACGATTGTCAAAGTACGTGAACGTTACTGGGTGCTGCTGCCCCACGAAGACCCCAACCTCTACGCTCTGCGGCCGCTGACCGGCGCTACCGATGAAACCCTGCTGCTCCACAAAACCCTGACCGACCGGCTCGGCTACAGCCTGCCGCAGGAACGCCCCCAGCCGGCTGTCTTCCCGCCGCCCACCCCGCAGGATGTCTCCAACGCCAACCGCGCCTACCTGCTCTGGCAGGCCGCCCGGCTGACCCTGCGCGACGGCGCCT
>DLXG01000127.1 GCA_003448875.1 Anaerolineaceae bacterium | reverse complement strand
TTCCACCCCCGCATTAAAAAAGCGGGGGTGTTTTTTCTGACTTGCCTTTTCCTTTCAGAACATCCGGTTTTAGCAGCCCAATAAAGGGAAGATTGCGATACCTCTCGTTGTAGTCCAAACCGTAGCCCACCACAAAACGATCCGGTAGATCAAAACCTTTATACTTCAAGGGGATATCAATCAAGCGGTGAGCCGGTTTATTGAACAGTACGCACACTTCCAGACTGGCAGGGTTGCGGTCTCGCAAGTTACGTAGCAGATAACCTAATGTCAGTCCCGTATCAATTACATCTTCCACAAACAACACATGCCGCCCGTCAATCGGGATTTCAAGATCTTTGATCAACCGCACCATTCCTCTTTGACGCGCTTCTGCCGAATAACTGGCGACCGCCAGAAAATCAACTTCATTGGGAATGGTGATGACGCGCAACAAATCGGCCATCAAGAAAAGAACGCCCTTCAACACACCTACCAGTACCGGATTTTTACCCGCATAATCCCGGGAAATTTGTTCTCCCAGTTCAACCACTTTTTGACGAATTTGCTCTTCGGTGATCAGTACTTCTCGAATATCCTTACCGAGTTCGCCATACTTTGCCAGAATTTCATCACTCGTCATCGCTGCGCTTCTGTGCCTCCGTCCCCTGCAGGTGATTGGCTTCGTCAAATAACCCATATTTGACCATTAAATCGCGCATCTCCCGCCGCTTGAGCAGCTTGATCTTGATATGCGGGTAAAGCTGGTTCATCAAACGGATTTTTTTGTTTTTGCGGGTGGAGAGCTGCGGTCTCAGCGTAGTCAGTTCGATGTATAAATCCTGCTCAGGCAGGTAAAAATCGGGTGAAAAAGCGAGGGTAACATTGCCTTTTTCGTCCCACTCCAGCGGGAAGGTGTGCGGTTCATATTCCCAGCGGATACCGTAAAAGTCCAGAATACGGGCAAAAATTTCCTCTGCTGGATGGGCGAAAACGGGGTTCTTTTGTTCATCCTGCGACAATGAAGGAACACCTCTTCTCTGGATAGATTTAGCGGATGTTCGGTTCGGTCAGACGGCTCAAGGCATGACAGATCATTTCAGCAGCAATTTCACAAGGGATACGTCCCGTATTCACAACGAGATGATACAAACAAGGGTCATTCCAATCCACCTGATAGTAACGCGAAAGGTACAATTTACGCGCCCGATCACTGGCTAAAATTTGCGCCCTGGCAGCCTTGGGACTGACTTTCTTCTCTTGTGAAATACGTTGAATTCTCACTTCTTCATCCGCCACTACCCGCACGTGAAACACCCGCGGATGTCCTCTCAAGACCACCTGGCCAGCCCTGCCAATGATCACTACCTGACCCGCATCGGCCAGTTCATGCAACACCTGGCCGACTGCATTTAAATAATCCTGTTGCTGCTGCCCGGTGGGATTGACTCCCAGCAAGCCCAGTTCATCAATCATCGCCAGGGCTACTTCCGGCGCGCCTGCCCGTAACGCGGCCTGATTGATCAAGTCCCGCCAGACCAGTTGATACCCCATTCGCTCGGCAACCAGTTTGCCGATGACAGAACCCCAGCTGCCCATCTGACGGGAGATTGTCACAACATCCATAATAAAATTATAGCATGTCCCGCTTTTAGTTCGTGGTATGATTCATTTTGGCTCTTCATCCCATTAAAAACGAGGTGAGCAACTTGAACCCGCGGCTTAACTTCCCCTATGAATTTATCGGCGAAATTCTCATCACTCAGGAACAGATCCAGCAACGCGTGGCCGATTTAGGCGAACAAATTACGCAGGACTATCAACACAGCGATAAACTGCTGTTGCTGGGATTGCTGCGCGGCAGCGTGATGTTCATGACTGACTTAATGCGCCACATCCGCCGACCGATGACTATGGATTTTATGCTGGTATCCTCTTACGCCGGCACGCAATCTAGCGGTTTTGTGCGTATTGATGCCGACCATAAAACCAACATTTACGGCTGGGATGTAATCCTGATTGATGACATCGTGGATACCGGTTATACCCTTTACACCGTCCGAAAATTGTTGTTAGAGCGGCAACCCCGCAGCCTCAAAATCTGCGCTCTGCTGGATAAAAAAGCCCGCCATAAAGTGGATATCCATATTGACTACCTCGGTTTTGAAATTCCCGACTATTTTGTTGTGGGTTATGGACTCGATATAGACGAAAAAGGGCGCAATCTGCCATACATTGCTTCGGTTGACCTCGAAAAATATAAAAAACTCTATCCATCAGAAACAGGGGAAAAGTGAGGTATTATGAAAAAGAGAATTGGGGTGCTCACCACAGGCGGGGATAGCCCGGGTATCAATGCTGCCCTGCGCGGATTGGGCAAGGCTGCCACCGGCGTTTATGGAATGGAAATCATCGGTTTTCAAGATGGTTTCACCGGCATGGCTCAGGGGTTAACGGTAGAGCTCGAAAGCACGGCTTTCTCCGGCATTCTTACCACCGGCGGTACGATCCTCGGCACCAACCGTGACCGCCCCGACCGGGTTATTATTGATGGTGTTCCGCAGGATGCCACCTCTCAAATTTTAGAAAATTTTCAGAAGTTCAAACTGCATGCGCTGGTTTGCATTGGCGGCAGCGATGCTCAAAACAGTGCCTATTATCTCAAGCAGCGTGGTCTCAATGTGATCACCCTGCCGGTAACCATAGACAATGATTTGCATGGTACTGACACCTCGATTGGATTCGATACCGCTGTTGAAGTAGCCGCCGAGGCCATTGACCGCCTTCACAGCACCGCCATCAGTCATCACCGCATCATCATCGTGGAAATGATGGGACGTGAAACAGGCTGGCTGACTCTGGCTGCGGGCATCGCCGGCGGTGCGGATGTGATTCTCATCCCGGAAATTCCGTATCACACCGAAAAGGTCGCCGAAGCCATCTTGCAGCGCAGCCACAGCGGAAAACGCTTTTCGCTGGTTGCAGTATCAGAAGGTGCCATCTCGCAGGAAAGTGTACGTTTCTTTGAAAAGGCGCGGCTTGCCAACCGCCGCCTGCGGAAAGGTGCAGAACAATCCGAAGTTGAGCAGCGTCTGGAGGAAATTGAAAAGCACGCTGCCGGTGACACGTTGCATCTGGCTAACCGCCTGGAAGACTTTACCAAACTGGAAACACGCATCACCATTTTAGGCTACTTGCAGCGGGGGGGCACACCTTCCGCCACCGACCGTGTACTGGCTACCCAGCTGGGTACCGCCTGTGCAGCATTGATTCAGGATGGAGCTTTTGGGGTGATGGTCGGCACCCGCTCTGGTACGGTAGTTACCACCCCGCTTGAAGAAGTCGCCCACCAGACCAAAACTGTCCCGCTTGATCACGCCTGGATTCAGGGGGCGCGTCTAGTCGGGGTTAGTTTAGGGGATTAAGAATCCCCAAATTTCTGCATCTTTCCAAAATCCATTTCACATGGATTAATGCCGGTTTACCAAAACCTTTCCTGTGAGGAAAAATGAATTCTGCCCGTGTAACCGTTTGTCAGATGCGTGATGACCCCAAAGGCTTAGCCGAGGATTGGGCGGCGCTGGTGAGTCATGTTCATCAGAACCAGAGCGATCTGGTACTTTTACCGGAAATGCCTTTTGCCCGCTGGGTGATGTTGGACAATCAAGTCTCTCCCCTGCGATGGCTAGAATTTGTCAAACAGCACGATGAATGGATGCAGCACTTACCCCAATTGAGTCCGGCTGCTGTATTCTCAACCCGGCCTGTCATTCAGAATGGGCGCTGGTTTAATGAAGCCTTCCTGTGGGACGAAGAAGCAGGTTACCGTGCCGTTCACCATAAAACTTACCTTCCAGACGAACCCGGTTTTTGGGAAGCCACCTGGTACGACCGCGGGCCTGTCCAGTTCATCCCTACCAACACCCGCTTCGGGAAGGCGGGATTTCTGATTTGCACCGAGATGTGGTTTACCGAACACGCCCGTCACTATGCCCGGCAAGGGGTGCGTCTCTTACTTTCGCCGCGCGCCACAGAAAAGGCCACCACCGCCAAATGGGTCATGGGCGGGCGTATTGCGGCAGTTATGAGCGGGGCGTTTTGCCTGTCATCCAACCGCTGCGGGCCATCCGGCGCAGGGTTTGATTGGGGTGGCAGTGGCTGGATCGCTGAACCCGATCAGGGTGAGCTGGTGGCCGTAACCAGCGATGAGCAGCCTTTTGTTACGGTCGAAATTGACCTGTCCAGAGCCGATCTGGCCAAACAGGGTTATCCCCGCTATGTAAAAGAATAAGTATTGCTTGCAGATACACCATTCCAACCGAAGGATAGCGTAACCCCAACCATCATTTTGGGTTTAACCCTGCGAGGTATTAATCAGCCATGACGATATTACGATTCCGACCTTCTTCCCCTTTTAATTTCCCGCAAATGATGGTTTGGACCGGCGATGCATCCGGTCTTGCCGAGCATGTTGATGCGATTCGTCAGCAGTTATTATCCCTGCACTCCCCCGTTTTCATTCTGACCGACGGTCAGAATATCTGGTTGGCCGATCAGGGAAATATCATTTCTGCTGAAAATAACCCTTCCAGTTCTTACCGCTGGCTGGCAACCCTGCCGCCTGCCCCAATCGAGTCGCTCGGCGACAATTCTTTTTGTGAGTGGCATGGCTGCCGATATGCGTATTACAGCGGCGCCATGGCCAACGGCATTGCCTCTACCCGGCTGGTTATCAGCATGGGCAAAGCCGGTTTTCTGGCATCGTTTGGCGCAGCCGGTCTTTCTCCGGAGCGGATTGAGGCTGCCATTAATGAGATTCAATCCGCTCTGCCGCAAGGACCGTATGCGTTTAACCTGATCAACAGCCCGAATGAACCAGCCATGGAGCGGCGGGCCGCCGAGTTGTATGTCCGGCACGGCGTCCGTACGGTGGAAGCCTCTGCGTATTTAGAAATCACCCCTGCGCTGGTCTATTACCGCGCCAGTGGCTTAAGCCTTCAACCAGACGGAAAAATTCGTATTCAAAACCGTCTAATAGCCAAGTTGTCCCGCAAGGAAGTTGCCCGTCAATTTATGCTTCCCGCCCCGGATGAGATTCTGAACCAGCTTGCGCAGGAAGGCAAACTAACCGAAACACAGGCGAATCTCGCCCGCCAGGTTGCAATGGCCGATGATATCACTGTTGAAGCCGATTCGGGCGGACATACCGATAATAGGCCTTTGGTGGGTCTGCTGCCTTCCATTCTTGCCTTGCGGGATGAGATTCAGGCGCAAATGAACTATCCCGTCCCAATCCGCATTGGGGCAGCCGGCGGCATTAGCACCCCGCAGGCGGCGCTGGCTGCCTTTATGATGGGTGCGGCCTATATCGTGACCGGTTCGGTAAATCAGGCCTGTGTCGAGGCTGGCGCATCGGAACACACCCGCCGTCTATTGGCTCAAGCAGATATGGCTGATGTAACCATGGCACCTGCTGCCGACATGTTTGAAATGGGGGTCAAGGTGCAGGTCTTGAAGCGCGGCACCATGTTTGCCATGCGGGCTTCCAAACTTTACGAATTGTATTCCCGCTACCCCTCGCTGGAAGCCATCCCCTCAGACGAGTTGCAGAAACTGGAAAAAACCGTATTCAAACGTCCGGTAGAAGAAATCTGGCAGGACACAGTAAGCTTTTTCCAGCAGCGCGACCCGCATCAGTTAGAACGTGCCGAAAAGGACCCGCGCCACAAAATGGCTCTGGTGTTCCGCTGGTATTTGGGCCTGTCCTCGCGCTGGTCAAACAGTGGTGAAAAAGGGCGCGAGATGGATTATCAAATCTGGTGCGGGCCGGCAATGGGAGCTTTCAATGAATGGGTGCGCGGCACCTATCTGGAAAAGCCTGAAAATCGTTCGGTTGTTGATGTTGCCCTTCATATCCTGACCGGTGCGGCTTATTTGCAGCGGGTACGCTTGCTGAATGCCTATGGCATTCAAACACCCCCTGAGCTGGAACGGTATCAGCCTTTACATAAACTAAATGAAGTCGTTTCGGCAACAGTATAAGGCTGCTGGTCAGCGGCTGATTCAATCGCTCAGGCTGATTTCACGCAAATAAAAGGCGGGGGGTTCAGTAGCGGGCAGGTTGACCGCCAGTGTGATCATATAATCCCCACGCCGTTGCCACCAGCCGATTAAGCGATAACCTTCTTTGGAGAGATCACCGCAATATTCCAAAATCTGCCAGTCTAAGCTATCCCCTTCGATATGGGGATGCACCTCGATCATGCGGGTGTCAATAGCCAGCCCCAGTTGCAATGCTTTTAGGGCAGCCTCTTTGGCGCTCCATAGAAGGGTGGTACGGGCTGCGCGTTCTCCGGAGGGAGCAGCCTGCACCCATTCAATTTCGTAATCGTTAAAGTAATCCTGCAAGAAAGCAGGGTGCCGTTCCTCAATCCATTCCAGGTCAATTCCAAGAAGAACATCTTTTTCGGTTGTATAAGCCGCCGCTGCTTTGTCCTGACGATGAGAAATACTCAAACAACCCTTTAATGGTTTACCATCCACCCAAACCAGCGGATAACCATCGGGGTGACTTTCTATACTGACACTTGACAACTGTTGATTCGCGAGGTGGGGCAGGTATCTTGACAGTAACTGTTTGGCTGTCCATCTGCCGCTCAGCCATTCGCCAATCCGTTTGGGGAAACGCATCTTCCTCACAAGATCCTGTTCAGCGACGGATAACCAGCTGAAATCAGAAGCGGTGAGGCTTCCCACAAGCGGGGAAACCTCACCGATGCACCACACAATCTCAACCGGACAATCCAGCTCAGAGGGTTGCATCCGTCCCGTTGACCAGTAACTTCATTGGTTTGAGCAATGAGCCGTCCACCGAATAGGGCAAAGCAATCGTGCGGTAATCCTTGACTTCAAGATAGACGGTACCGTTTTGATCCACCAGGCGGGCCTGAAATGCTACACTCCCGTCTTCAAGCCGATTGGGGATAACCTCAGCAAAGAGGGGTTTGCCCGGCTGTGGAGAATTATGATGCAAGACCAATTCACCAATCGAACGCGGCAACGCCAGTGTTCCGGTCGCACCCGCTTCCCACACCCCGGCAGTTTGCAAAATGGCCTCAAGCAAAACCGGCATGGTAACCAACGAAACTGGCTGCTCGGTGATGGCGGGCAGCGATTCGCGGACTTTACCCAGAACTTCCCCGCCATACCGCTGCACCCCTTCCAAAACCTGAAAAGAAGGGCCATGGAAGTAGAGCCGGTAAATATCCTCGCTGGCTACGGTATAGGCTCCATTCCAACGCGGCGGTTGAACAACTACCGTTTGCGGTTTGGCGGACTGCGGGGTCAGGTGAACCTTGCCGGCAAAGTGCTGGATGACCTCATTTGGGCGGGTTTTGGCTGCCAGTGTGGATTCCAGGCGGACATACGCGACCAACCCTTCCTGCTCACGAACAACCTGCGCTTTCCAGGTGATTCTGCGTGACTCATTGCGATAGAACTTGAAGGGAGCAAGGAATTGAATATCTTCCAGACGATCCACCTCAAAGCCGGCTTTTTCCGCACCCAGCACAGAGGCAACATGCTTTGCCGCTACCGAAAAACCTTCAATTCCCATCACACCGGGTAACAGAGGAATGCCATTTAGAGCATGGTCTCTCAGGAATGGCTGCTCGTTGGGATTTAATTCGGCTTCCAGTTGCACGCCGCTTTGCAAATCGAACCCGCTGACCCGGCTGAGCATCACGTGGGCCGGTTTGCCCTCGCGCAAAGCGCGGTTGGCCGCTTCTAGATCCAGACTGATTTCTTTGCGGATTGGCTTTTCCAGTACACCCAGCGAACCGGAGATGACGACTTCACTGACCACATCACCCCGCACCAGTTCCTGATAGACAAAGCGGGTAGCCTGTTTAGGGGGCATCTGATCAATACCGCCCATCTCCATCAGTTGAGGGATGTAGCCGCGACTGGCCATGCCGACCTGCGCCCAGGCACTCCAATCCATGGCAACCACCCGCATTTCCGGATGCAGGCCGCGCAGGTGCGAAGCGGCTTTTGCCAGCCAATCGTTGGCCGCGCTGTAATCGGTCTGACCTGAATTACCAAAGCGGCCGGCGACCGAACTGAATAAAAGTACCTGCTTTGGAAGCGCAGCAGCTGCTTGAAGCGCTTTGTAGAGGTTGAAGAAACCGCCTGCTTTAACCGCGATTGTAGAGCGGAACTCTTCTTCGGTTTTCAGGTGCAGTTTTCGGCTGCGTTCGATTCCGGCTGCGTGAATCAGCACGTCTATCCGGCCCTGTTCTTCGACAATTTGTCGAACCACTTCATTGACCTGTGCCGTATCGGTCACATCACATACCCGGTAGGTAACCCTGGCACCCAGCGAATTGGCAGTTTGCATGGCTTCCAGAATGCCAGCCATGCGTTCCAACCCGGCCAATCTCTCTTCCACTTGCGCGGGGGAGGGTTTTTGACCGGAGGCAGTCATTTCACGGAGCAGGTCTTTCTTCAAGCCGTCCCGATCTGTTTTCAACCTCTGGATTGTTGCATCCTGCGGGTCGGCTAACGGGCTGCGCCCCAACAGGTAAAACACGCCCTGAGTTTGCTTAGCCAGATCCGTCAGGATGGGAGCCACAATGCCGCCCGCCCCGCCGCTAATGAGGACAACCGGCTTTTCTGGCAGGCTCTGCACCTGTACCTCCGCTTGTTCCTCAAACAGGGTAAAACTGAATCGCTGATCACCTTCCCAGCCAACCTCAACCACGGTCGGATCGGAGAGTGTTTCTCCCAGCAACCGCGCCGCTATCTGGCTGTCGTTTGCATTGACCTCAAAATCTACCACTTTGACCAGTGTGTTTGGTCGTTCGCGGCTGAGGGCTTTGGCAAAACCAGAAATCAAACCTCCAGAAACATTCCGGGCTGGTAGGGGGCTGGTGCCATGCAGACCGCCCATGCGAGTCGCACAGATCAGGAAAGGCTCACCCTCCACCGTTCGCATCAGATGATACAGGCGCATCAGACGGGTCTCAACTTGCAACTCCCATCCGCCGCTGTCCAAATCGCTCAGCGGCTGCTCGCCATCCAGCCCAATCAGATAGTAAACTCCCTGAACTTTGCCGTCCTTTTGGAGTCCAGCAACTTTCTCACGCCATTCTTCAGCGGTTTGAGAACCGGTCAATACCAGTAGATGAACCTTGCGGGAGCGCAAGCGGCGGGCAAGCGAATCCGCTGCTTTTCCTTCATCGCTGACGATGATGACACGGCTGGATCCATCGAGGGTCACTCCGCTCGGTACACATAAATCCAGTTTTGGCAGCAAAACCGGTTTTGGTACACGCCGCCTTATGACCATTTGCGCATCTTCTGGATCATCGCTTTGGCCGGTTTGGGTCGCCGTTTCAGGGTTTGCTGAGAGTTCCTGATTTGTAGCCTGCGCTGGGGGTTCATCCACCACAATCGTCTGAGTGGATGCTGGCGAGATTGCAGACGCGGAAGATGTTTCGACCGCCGAAATCTGCTGGCTGCTTCCTCCCCCAGCCTGCCCGCTCAAGGCTTCCACCATGAATCCGATCACTTTCTTCAAGGTGTTGTAATCCACCAGCCGCAGATCCTCACGGCGAGGGATATTGTAGTGAGTCCGAATCGTGGCGAACAATTCCGCCTGTTTGACCGTGTCAATCCCCAGATCGGCTTCCAAATCCAGATCCAGATCCAGCATTTCAACCGGGTAGCCGGTCTTCTCGCTGACCACTGTCAGCACATAAGCCTTAATTTCCTCTTCATTCACACTGCCATTTGGAATGGCGGAAGTTGGTGTAGATACTGGTGCGACTTCCTGCTGCACAGGACTGGATGCCACCTGAGTCACCATCGGTTGAACAACCTGCCCGGCAGCCGCCGCAGTGTTCGCCTGAGACTGGCTGACTGAGCCGCTGCTCAATGCCTCCACCATAAAATTGATGACCTTTTCAAGCGTGTTGTAGTCCACCAGCCGCAAATCTTCCCGACGGGGGATATTGTAGTGAGTGCGGATTGTCGCAAACAGCTCAGCCTGTTTGACCGTGTCAATCCCTAAATCTGCTTCAAGATCAAGCCCTAAATCCAACATTTCAACCGGGTAACCAGTTTTTTCACTGACCACCGACAATACATATTCTTGAATTGCCGCCCGGTCCACAGATGTTGCCGATGATGGAGCAACTTCGGGTTGAACAGTTTGGCTGGCAACATCCTGCGCCATTGGAACAGTTGCCGCGAGTTGAACTGCCGCCTCAACCGCCTGACTTTGAACGCTTACCCCACCTGCATTATCTGCCATGAATGCAATCACTTTGTTGAGTGTGTTGTAATCCACCAGCCGCAAGTCTTCCCGCCGCGGAATGTTATAGTGGGTACGGATTGCGGCAAAAATCTCGGCTTGTTTGACCGTATCAATGCCCAAATCCGCTTCCAGATCAAGGTCTAAGTCCAGCATCTCAACCGGATAACCGGTCTTCTCACTGACCAGATTGAGTACAAATTCCTTGATCTCTTCGGTATTGACCCTGCCACCGTTGGAAGCAGGAACTTTAACACTGACGGCTTGTGTTTGGGCTGCTTCCTCAACTTTTTGGGCTGCTTCTTTCACAGGTGAATGGGCTGGAACAGCCTCGGGCTGGGGCTGAGGCAAGGTATCGGGCTGCTCGGCCCAGCGGGTCGGTCCCTGCCCGTATTGCCAGCGCGATTTGGCTGGCGGCTTAACCGGCGGGCCCATGTGGCGAATGCGCAGGGTACGTTTTTCTACCTCCAACTCGGCTTTATCATATCCAGCAATATCCGCCAGCCATTGCTGATAGACCGGTTGGTTAACCCGTTCTTTACCCCCGGCAACCACGCGGAAGAGTGCCATCGCAATCTGCGATCCGAAGCCAGCCCCCAGACGCAAGGCGTACTTAACCGGGTATTCGCCACCCCTGGAGAGGTTCAAATCACCCAGATCGGGATCGGGTTCAAAGTTTTCATCGTAATTGGCAATTGGCGGCACAATTCCGTGCTCCAATGCTTTAACCGCCACCACATCTTCAATCCCGACCCCCATCGCATGACCGGTATAGCCTTTGGTGTTAGCGATGATTACCTGATTGGCCTTATCTCCAAACGTGTAGCGCAGCGCCTGTATCTCGGCAGAAGCCGAGCCGCCTCTGGCCGGGGTGTAGGTTTCATGGGACATGAACATGGTTTGAGCAGCAATTTCTTCCCGGCGGATACCAAAGCGTTGTTCAGCAGTGGTGATCAGCCGGTTCATAATCTCGCGTACATGCGGTACATCCAGGCGTGTTCCATGATAAGCGCTGTTGGCAATATCGGTTGCCAGAACTTCACAGATAGCCCGCATACCGCGTTCACGGACGGCATCTTCCGCCTCGACCACCAGCGCCGCAGCCCCCATGCCCATGATCATTCCATTTCGCCGCCGGTCAAAGGGCAAGGCAGCCATGCGCAGGTTACCCTCAGTGGTAGCCGCTCCCGAAACAAACAACCCCGTTCCGATCCATTCAGCCAGAGGCCCACCGGTCACATCATCACCGGCAATGATCACTACCCGCCTGCAACGGCCTGAGCGAATCCAATCCTCCGCAACGGCTATCGCATGAGTAGTCGTAGCACAGGCAGCATTGACATGGGTATTCGGCCCGCGTGCCCCAATGTACTCCGCGAACTGAGAATGGCCCATCGCCAGCACACGGAACACAAAGCGCCGGTCAAAGTGATAATCCATTTCCTTGAGTCTGGTTTCTAAGGCTTTGATGCGTTCACGCAACAGATTTCTTACTGCCGATTGATCCACCGGCACCAGACTGAGGATGTTGCGCACCTCTTCCAGTTGTTTTTCGACCTGCTTGTATTCGGAATAACGTGCCGCTTCTTCAGCCATTTCATCGAGGCCGGGAAACGCGGAAGCGAAAATCACACCGGTTTCATCTGCCAGAGCCTCCGGCAGACGCCAGCGGTCAGGCAGGTAAGTGCCTTTACTGGTCTTGCGATAGGCCATCACCAGCGGGATGCCCGCATCCCGTAAGGCTTCAATACCGGCGGCAATTGCCAGCTGAGTGGTAATGTCACACGCATCCATGCGTTCTGCCGGTATACCAAACTCTTCAACCGGATCAAACTTCCCGCGCTGGCCGCCCAGTTTGACCGTCAAATCCACACTTTCGATGGGAATCATCTGCGCGCCGGCTTCGCTTTTTTCCAGCCGGGTTGGACGTTTTTCCACCATCCGCCTGCGCAAGTCTTCCGGTAAAGGCTCGATGCGGATTTCACCTTTTAGAATACTCAGGATGTTTTCATCATTAAACACCGGCTTTGATCTGCCCGGTAATCCTAAACCTGCCCCACTGATGACTACTGAACCCGTCAACGGCAAACGGCCATCCTTGATCACGACCTCAGATTTGGCCGTTTCCGAAATCGGATGACTCACCGAAACCGATCCAGTCAAAACCGGCTGTTGCTCAGCAGGTACTCGAGCAGGGGCAGATACCTGAGCAACCAGTTCAGGTTGAGGTTGTTTACCGGGCACAATACCCGCTGCCAACAATCCGCAGACAGCCTCATTGAAACTGACCACTGCGCCTTTGCGCGGGTGGTTGGTAGCCAGCAGCATGATACCGCTACGGTCTTTAAAAATATCATTGGCCAGCGCATTCAGCACACGCTTCGGCCCAATTTCCACAAAGACTCGTGCCCCGGCATTATAAAGCGTCTCCATGCCGTTGATAAACTGCACGGGAGAGGCAACTTGCCTGCCCAGAATATCCAGAATTTCCTCACGGCTGGTGGGGTAGAATTGACCGGTCACGTTAGCCGCTACCGGTATCTTTGGGGCTTGCAGATTCATACGCGCGATCACCTGTTTGAGCGGCTCACTGGCAGGAGCAACAATTTTGGTGTGGAACGCATGGGATACCGGAATGCGGGTAGCCTGATAACCGGCCTTCTCAAAGGCTTCCAACGCCGCCTGAATGCCCGGCGTGCTGCCCCCCACCACCGATTGAAGCGGACTGTTGATATTGGCGATCACCACATATTCAGAAATACCCTGTAAAATCCGCTCCACTTCCTGAATGGGCGCGGAGACGGCTACCATACCTCCATTATCAGCAACCGAGACTTTTTTCATTTCCCGCCCGCGCGCTGAAACAACCTCCAAAGCCTCAGCAAAGGTCAAAACCCCGGATGCGACCAGCGCGGCGTATTCACCCAGACTGTGGCCAATCACAAAATCCGGTTTGAAGCCAAATTTTTCCATCAATCGCAGCAAAGCGACATTTGCGGTAAGCATGGCCGGCTGAGTGATGGCCGTATCGCGTAGCGCCGCTTCGGCCTGTTTGATGGATTCTTCATCCCCCTCCACATAAATGTAACTGGTCAGGGGACGCCCTAAAATCGGTGTCATAATCGCATCGGCTTCTTTGAAGGTGTCTGCCACCAACGGCTCTGCCTCGCACAGATCCTTAAGCATATTGACATATTGAGAGCCCTGACCCGGGAACATGAAAGCCACCTTACCTGCTTTCCCGCTACCACGGTAGACTCCCTGAGCAGTGAGCGCCTGCCAGGCGTTGGGCGCCTCGTTGTCCAACGTCTTGAGCGCTTTTTCCGCCCGTCCAATCAGTTCTTCAGCCGATGAATAATCAATTACCAGCCGTTCAGGTTTGGTTACTGCTGGTTCATCCGGCAGTTGAGACGGTGGTAACTGACCCTGACGGGCACCCTCGATGATTTGGGAAAGTTGCTCTTTTAACTGTTGCGCATTCTCACCGCTCAGGAACACAATTCCGCGATAAGGTTGAGGCAACCTTGATAACGCCGCCTCAGGAACCGATTGTGTAACCACGCTCTCTGCTTGATTGGATTTCCTCTCCGGCACGGCAAACACTTTTGTATCCGAGGTCAGCAGGCCCGGCACCCATTCTTCCAGTACCATGTGAAAATTGGTACCGCCAAAACCAAAGGAACTGACACCTGCCCGTCGGATTTCACCGGGAGCGTTTTCCCACGGGCGAGTTTCGGTATTGACATAAAACGGAATTTTATCGAAGTCAATATTGGGATTGGGTTTATGGAAGTTCACCGAGGGCGGCAGCACTTTTTCATAAAGTGCGTACACGGCTTTCAAAACGCCAGCCGCGCCGGCAGCACTTTTCAAATGCCCGATATTCGATTTGACCGATCCCATGGCAATACTGCGAGGCGGCAAGCCAAACTTTCCAAACACCTCGTTCAGAGATTGGGTTTCCACCACATCCCCAACCCGCGTGGAAGTGCCGTGGGCTTCAATCAACCCCACGCTGGCCGGATTAACACCGGCATTTTTCCAGGCCCGCTCAATAGCCCGCTGTTGACCCAGCGGGTTAGGTGCAGTGATGCCCTTTCCTTTCCCATCACTGCTGGCGCCTACCCCTCGGATCACTGCATAGATTTTGTCCCCGTCTCGCTCGGCATCGGCCAACCGTTTCAGCAGGAACAAAACTGCCCCTTCCCCCATCACAAAACCATTCGCCCCCTCCGCAAAGGGACGTGAACCATCCGGAGAAAGGGCTCCGATCTTGCAAAACTTGACAAAGCCCTCCACGCCCATGTTGCGGTCAACCCCGCCCGTCAAAACAGCATCAAACTGGTGATTCACCAGCCCGTCAATCGCTGCCTGAACAGCCGCGTGAGAAGAAGCACAGGCCGCATCGGTAATGAAATTGGGCCCGGAAAAGTTGAACACGTTGGCAATACGGCCGGCAATGACATTACCCAGCTCGCCCGGCATGGTATCTTCTGTGATATTGCTGACTCGTTTGCGGATATTTTGCTGCATCCCTTCCAGCAAAGCCCTCTGAACTTCTGCGGGAAGGCTTGCAAATGCCTCAACTTCTTTCAGGGCTTCCATGTAATCCGGCAGACGAATGCGCAGACTGGTGATGTAGTGATTTTCGCCCGCCAGCGCATTGCCAATGATCACCGCCGTGCGGGTTCCATCCAGCGGTTTTTGGGGATAACCATAATCCAGCAGAGCCTGGCGCGCTACGCTGATACCCCATTTCTGGCTCTCATCCATGACCGCCAGTACATTCGGCGGAATGGGAATACCCCATTTGAGCGGCTCAAACGGAAAGGAACGTACCCATGCCCCGATTTTGGTGTAGGTCTTATCCGGTGCCTTCGGGTCAGGATCATAATATAAATCTACCCGCCAGCGATCAGGTGGTACGTCAGTGATCGAATAACGCCCTTGCTTGATATTGTTCCAGAAGGTAGGCGCATCTTCAGCATCCGGTAAAATTGCCCCCACTCCGACAATCGCAACGGCTTTAGGATCAAACATGGTTCCTCCTTTGGATGAAGGTATAGTTTTTTTATCAGTAAACAACTGAACCATGTCTTAAGAGACATGGCAAATGAGCATGCAAAGCGGGTTGTTATTCAGAGAACGGCGAGGAAACAGGAACAGCAACTTGCATTATCACAACCCAAACAAACACAACCAAAAGTTCCTCCAAAAATCAATACTTAGATTGATAAACTCTGAACGGTATAACCCCACAGCAGTTCTGGAGTTACGAGTGAAATTGATTCCTTCTCGAAGTATCGAGGAAAATTGCGTGATAAATTTGCGTACGTGGTATACTCATTTCGACCAATTTTCTCATAAACGGGTGCAACTTACCAATGATCCAGTTTGTACAATACCTCACACCCTCTGAACAAGACGAATGGGAATCGCTCAATTCTCCGCTCGCCATTCAGAATTTTTTGGATAATCTGCCGTATGTTGGGGAAGAACGCAATCGTTCTCCCTTGAATGTTCTGCGTGATCGTCAGTGCCATTGTCTGGATGGCGGGCTGCTGGCTGCCCTGGCACTCAAACGCCTCGGTTTTCCCCCGTTAATCATGGATTTGGTGCCCGAAGCCGGCAAAGATGATGATCATGTTCTGGCGATTTTTAAGGTCAACGGCTGTTACGGAGCCATAGCCAAATCGAACTTTGTCGGATTGCGATTTCGCGAACCAGTTTACCGCTCCCTGCGAGAACTGGCCATGTCCTACTTTGAGGGGTTTTATAACATCAACGGTGAAAAAACCCTGCGCGGATACACGCGGCCCCTAAATCTCGATCGCTTTGCAAACTTGAATTGGGCAGTCAACGAAGATGACGTATCCATTGTGGTCAGCCATTTTTACGCCCGCAAGAGCATCCCTTTGCTGAAAGCAGAAAGTATCGCTTTACTTTCCCCCGTTGATCGGCGGTCTTATGAAGCGGGCATGTTAGGCACAAATTTTGAGGGTCTCTACCGGCCAGCAGTCGGTTTGTAAAAAATATCCTGCCGGAGCACAATCTAAACCCTATCCAACTGGCGGGTGACTCCTCCTTGGCTGATTTATATAATAGTTAATAGAAAAGGTTTTCATTTTAACTGCCAAGGAGGTGTAAGATGGCTTCTGCTTCCAGAACTTTATCTCAAGCCCGCATCGAACCAATTCATGTACCGGTTCTGTTTGTTTTCCTGCCCCGATTGGATCTTATCATCAGCGCCGCCATCCTTATTGCCGGTTTGTTGCTGCCACTACTTATGGCGGTGGGAGTGATTTCTGGCACACTTTGGTTGGGGTTACTTTCATTCGGGTTGATTGCAGTTGGGGGCACACTTTTCGCTATTTTTATTGGCGAAATTCGCTGAGGATTTACGAGATTCAAAATATATAGAGGACCGGTTTACCAAAAAAGTTGAATTATTTTCTTTATAAAGTTCAGTCACAAAAATAATTCCTTTAATCTTCACTCATGGTAAACTGAATACGGAATGTTCAAGAAATCTTCACCGGCTAGTGTTGCCACGGCAATGGCCCACCCCAATATCGCATTTATAAAATATTGGGGAAATCGGGACGACGAGTTACGCCTGCCGGCGAACGGTTCAATCTCCATGAATTTAGAGGGGTTGACAACCCGCACTACCGTGCGCTTCGACCCTAAACTAAAAAATGACACGCTCATCCTCAACAAGAAGTTGCAGGGTGGAAATGCCCTCCAGCGGGTCAGCGCATTTATGGACATTGTCCGCCAGAAAGCCAATCTCAAACTCTTTGCCGAGATCGTCACAGAAAATAATTTTCCCGCTGGCAGTGGTCTGGCTTCCTCTGCTGCGGCTTTTGCAGCCCTCAGCCTGGCGGCCACAAAAGCAGCCGGCCTCAATCTCTCCCGTCAAGAACTTTCTGCACTTGCCCGGCGAGGGTCTGGTTCGGCCTGTCGCTCCATCCCCGCTGGCTTCGTCGAATGGCTGCCGGGCAGCGAGGATGAAGATTCCTATGCCATTTCGATAGCCCCACCCAATCATTGGGAACTGGTTGACTGCATCGCAGTCGTCGAAACGGATCATAAATCGGTTGGTTCAACCGAAGGCCACCGCTTGGCTGCAACAAGTCCAATCCAGGCCGCCCGGGTAGAAGATGCTCCCCGCCGGCTGGATATTTGCCGGCGGGCGATTCTCCAAAAAGATTTTGACACACTCGCTCAAATTGTGGAATTAGACAGCAATCTCATGCACGCTGTTATGATGACTTCCTCGCCGCCCCTGTTTTATTGGAATCCTCTCTCAATAGATCTGATGAAACGGGTACAGAGTTGGCGGAATGAGGGTTTGCCGGTGTGTTATACACTGGATGCCGGCCCGAATGTTCACATCCTTTGTTTGAATGAGGCGCTCAGCGAGTTAAAATTCCGACTTCATCAAATCCCTGCAATCGAGCAGATTCTCATTTGCCGGCCGGGAGGACCGGCTACCCTTCTGGAATAGAGAATTTCGCCGTTTTACCTCCTTTTGCAAGCCGGACACAAAAAGGATATAATCTGTTCTAGAAACAACAACAAACCGTCCGGAAAGGATGTTATACGGTGAATTTACTGACTTTACTGGAATTCATCCTGTTTTTTGGGGTGATGCTATTCGTGCATGAATTTGGCCACTATCTGGTTGCCAAATTGTTCAAAATTCGCGTTGAGGAATTTGGTTTTGGGTTTCCTCCCCGCCTTGTCAAGTTATTCAAAATAGGCGAAACCGAGTTTACCCTGAACTGGATACCCTTTGGAGCTTTTGTTCGTCTTTCGGGAGAAAACGACCCCTCTGTGCCGGATGGTTTTGGTAACGCAAAACCCCTTGCCAGAATTGCGGTATTGCTCGGCGGGCCGGTGATGAATTTGTTACTGGGTGTCATTCTCTTCTCCGTCATGTTCACCCAAACCGGCATGCCGGATACTCGTAAAGTCATGATCGCCTCCGTTGCCGAGGACTCCCCCGCCGCTCAGGTCGGGATGGCTGTTGGAGATTTAATCGTGCGTATCAATCAAACCCCCGTCACCAGCATGGATCAATTAATTGCCATTGTGCAGGAAAACAAGGGGAAAGAAGTAGAAATTGTGCTGCTGAGGGGAAACCAGGAAATATCCGTGAGGGCTGTACCGCGCGTCCAACCACCGCCCGGGCAGGGAGCACTGGGCATTTCCATGACCAACCCGATTACCAGCGTTTCGTGGTTTGAAACCGTACCGGTTTCCTTCAGGGCAACATTCGAACAGGCCCGGATGATTTTAGAAATGCCGGGCAGATTGATTCGCGGAGAAGTTTCCGGAGAGCAGGCGCGGGTTGTCGGCCCGGTTGGCATTTACTCAATGTTTTCTCAAGCCCGTGAAATAGATGAGGAAAACGCCGCCTCGGCAGATCCCTTCGAACGCACGCTGACCCTGCGCTTGATGACTGTGATCACTATCGCTTTGGGTTTGACGAACCTGTTTCCCATTCCCGCTTTGGATGGTGGACGCATTTTGTTCATCCTGCCGGAGGTATTTACCGGCCGGCGCATACCCCCTCAATATGAAAACCTTGTTCACCTGATTGGCTTTGTTGCCCTGATTCTGTTGATGTTTTACATCACCGCTCAGGATATTCTCAACCCCATTCGATTGCCCTGACTTTTGAAAGAATGACCATGTCCACAACACCTAAAAGAATCGTCCCGTTTGATGATATTCTGGCTGCCCTGCTGGATGACAGCCGTCCATTTCCGCCTGCCTTCTTGCACCGCTTTTCCGACCTCACCCCCACCGACCTGATTAAATTGAAAACTATCTGGCCGCAAATCTCTACTCAGCGTCGAATTTCACTGATGGAAGATCTGGAAGAACTGGCGGAAGTTGATACACTGGTTTCCTTTGACGATTTGAGCGTCTTTGCTTTAGATGACGAAGAGCCGCGCGTACGCTCAGCCGCACTGCGCGCGTTGTGGGAAGCAGACAACGAAAAACTCGTGCCAAAATTCATTTCCATGATGGAAGAAGACCCCGATGAAATGGTACGCGCCACCGCTGCCAGTACCTTAGGTAAGTATGTCTATCTTGGGGAATTGGAAGAAATTTCCAGCAAGACCCTGCGGCGGGTAGAGGATCACCTCCTCTCGGTTGCTCAAAGTTCCGAATTGCCTCTCATCCGGCGGCGGGCAATTGAAGCGTTGGGTTATTCCAGCCGCCCGGAAGTCAAGCCCCTGATTCTATCAGCCTACAACAATGCCGACCCCCAATGGTTATGTACGGCACTGTTTGCAATGGGACGCTCGGCCAGTGAGGAATACATCCCCGCCGTCATTGAGCAGCTGGATCATCCCGATCCGGAAGTCCAGTTTGAAGCTGTGCGAGCCGCCGGACAATTGAGCGCCGGTGATGCCCGTGAAACTCTATTGGAAATGCTGCAGGCCGGCATCGAGGATGATGAATTGCGTATGGCGGTGATCTGGTCGCTTTCAGAAATTGGCGGTGAGCAGGTGCGTGAAGTGCTGGAAAACCTGCTCGATCAGACCGAAGACGATGAAGAAGCTGACTTTTTACAAGAAGCCCTGGATAATCTCTTCCTTACGGAAGGTCTGGCTTCATTTGAAATGTTCGACTTTGAAGCCCAGGATGAAGATGACTTAGATTCAATCATCAACCTCGAAGACGATGAGGATGAGGAAGAGGACAACAATTATTATCATTCTGACAATTAAGGGGCTGAGTGGGGGGAAATTGTTCAGAAAAAACATTCTTCTTTTTGTGTTATTAGGGTTATTAACCGCACTGATTTCAGGATGGACTTTCCTGCCACAGCAGAATGTTGGAGAACAACTCCTGCCTCCTGAAATTGAGTTTGGCCGGTCTATTCGCTTTAACCTGATATTGAATCAATACAATGAGGTTGAATCCGCCTTCGTAATCCTTAAGCCCAATGGACAGGAAACCCTGATTATTCCCTTTCCTTCCCCACTAGGGCAATCCAATCAGGCGGTTTTGGATTTGACCGGTCAGCCCCTGAGGCCGTTTACCACAGTTGAGTACTGGTACCGTCTCGAAATGAATAACGGGAACAGCCTGATCGGGGAAAAGTCTACATTTTTTTATGAAGACAACCGCATCTCATGGCAGCGGCTTTCCGGGGAGCAGTTCAATATCGCCTGGCAGCAAGGTGATCTGGTCTTTGGCCAGCAGGCCCTTGATGTAGCCGAGCAGAGCCTGCACAGCACCCTCAAGATTCTTGATACCGGTTTGCAGACTACGGTTTCCATTTACATTTATCCTTCTGCCAGAGAATTACAAACCGTCCTCAACCTCAATCCCAACAGCTGGGTGGCTGGCCATGCCAGCCCCGACCTTGGGGTAATCCTTCTCTCCATTCCCCCCGGCCCTGATCAGCGCGCCGAAATGGAACGGCAAATCCCGCATGAACTCATGCACATATTACAATATCAACTGGCTGGCGAAGCCTATACGCACCTGCCGGTGTGGCTGACAGAGGGATTGGCTTCCATGGCAGAACTTTACCCCAATCCGGAATATCAACGGGTGCTCAAAAAAGCCAGCGAAAGTGATACGCTTTTACCTTTCGTCAATCTTTGTTCCACTTTCCCTGCCGAGTTATCGGGTGCAATCTTATCCTACGCTCAATCGGCTTCCTTCGTTCGTTATCTTTACCAAAATTACGGGGCTTCCTCTTTGCGCGAGCTGATCTTGG
>DLXG01000171.1 GCA_003448875.1 Anaerolineaceae bacterium | reverse complement strand
GAATCGCTGCGCGAAGCGGGCGCCGTCGGAGACGTGTGTGCCATTCACATTGATCTGGATGGACGACTGGTAGACACTCCCCTGACCCGCTGTATTGTGGGGGTGGATGCCGAAACACTGCGAGCCATCCCCATCCGCATTGGGGTGGCGGGGGGGCAGTCCAAAGCCCTGCCGATTCTGGCGGCCAGCCGGGCCGGATTCATCAATTATCTGGTTACCGATGAGATTGCTGCATTACGCATTCAAAAATACCTCGAAGGAGAAAAGACCAAGTAATTATGGAATGGACAACCCTGGTTGAGAGCGAAATTTTTCAACCCGACCACAGGCAATTAATCGAAGAACTGGGTGAAACCCGCCTGCGTGAGTGGGTTCTGGAAATGAACATCATCCGCGCTTTTGAAGAAAAAGCCGAAGATTTATTTGCGCGTGGTCTGGTACACGGCACCATGCACCTGTCCATCGGACAGGAAGCGGTGGCGGTGGGTGCCTCTGCGGCGATGGAAGACGGCGATTACCTGCTCAACCACCACCGCGGCCACGGACACTGTCTGGCGTGGGGCAGCGATGTGCGCTTAATGATGGCTGAATTTCTGGGTAAAGAAACGGGTTATTGCCGCGGCAGGGGCGGTTCGATGCACATCGCCAACGTAGAAATGAACAACCTCGGCGCCAACGGTATTGTGGGCGGCGGCATACCCATTTCGGTGGGGGTGGGCTTGAGCATCAAAAAGCGCAAAACCCGCCAGGTTTGCCTGACGATTTTTGGGGACGGGGCCGCCAACGAGGGCGCCTTCCATGAATCGCTCAACATGGCCAGCATCTGGGATTTGCCGGTGGTTTACCTGTGTGAAAACAACCAGTACGCCATGTCCATGCCGGTGCAAAAAGCCTTCAACATTCGCTACATCAGCCAGCGGGCGGCTGCTTACGGCATTGCCGGTGTGACGGTGGACGGTAACGATGTGCTGGCAGTCTACGATGCGGTGCGCACGGCTGCCCAACGCGCCCGCAACGGCGAAGGCCCAACCCTGGTAGAGGCGCTGACTTACCGCTGGAAGGGTCATTCCAAGAGTGACCGGCAGGCTTACCGCACCCGCGACGAGGTCAAGGAGTGGCAGGCACGCGATCCGATTCACCGGCTGGCTCATCTGTTAGAAATGAGCGAAGCCGAGTATGAAGAAATTGTCAAAAAGGCGCAGGCTGCCATTGAAGAGGCGGTTGAATTTGCCAACGCCAGCCCTGAACCCGATCTCAGCACCATTATGGAGGGAGTCTATGCGTGAAATCACCTACGTCGAAGCCATTCGCGAAGCCCTCTTTCAAAAGATGAGCGAAGACGAGACCGTTTTCCTCATCGGGGAGGATATTGGGGTTTACGGGGGCGCGTTTGGCGCTACCGCCGGACTGATTCAGCAGTTTGGCGAAGACCGTGTCATAGATACGCCCATTTCGGAAGCGGGTATCGCCGGGGCCTGCATCGGCGCGGCTCTCACCGGTTTCCGCCCGGTAGGTGAGATTCAGTTCATGGATTTTGTTACGCTGAGCATGGAGCAGCTGGTGTTGCAGGCGGCCAAGATCCGCTTCATGTTCGGCGGTAAGGCCAAGGTGCCGTTCGTGCTGCGGATGCCGGGCGGTTCCGGCACCGGGGCGGCCGCCCAGCACTCCGAAAGTCTGGAAAACTGGTTTGTGCATGTGCCGGGGTTGAAAGTGGTCATGCCCAGCACGCCCTACGACGCCAAGGGCCTGCTGATTGCCTCAATTGAGGACGACAACCCGGTTATTTTTGTGGAGCATAAACTGCTTTATAAAATCAAAGGGCCGGTGCCGGAGGAAATGTACCGCGTGCCGCTCAGCCAGAGCCATGTCGTGCGCCCCGGCAAAGACCTGACCATTGTGGCAACCTCGATTATGGTGCAGCGGGCTTTGCAGGCTGCCGATCAGCTGGCCAAAGAGGGCATTGACGTGGAGATCATTGACCCGCGCACCCTGCGCCCGCTGGATGATGAACCGATTCTCGAATCGGTGGTCAAGACCGGCAAGGTTTTGATTGTGCATGAGGCGGTCAAGATGGCCGGTTTTGGCGGTGAGATTGCGGCGCGCATTGCCGAAAGTTCGGCGTTTGATTATCTGGAAGCGCCCATCCGCCGGCTCGGCGGGTTGGATATTCCCATCCCCTACAACCGCAACCTGGAATACCACGCCGTGCCGCAGGTTGAAAACATCGTGGAAGAAGCCCGCAATCTGGCGGCGTTGAAGGTGTGAGGCGGATATGGCGCGTGAAGTGATCATGCCCAAGTTCGGTTTCACGCAGGAGACTGCTGAGATCGTGCGCTGGCTGAAAAAGGCCGGTGATGTGGTCGAGGCCGGCGATCCGATCGCTGAGGTCACCACAGACAAGGTCAACATGGAAGTGGAAGCCCCTGCCAGCGGTGTTCTGGCTGACCTGCGCTACAAAGAGGGCGATGTGGTGCCGGTAACGGAAGTAATTTGTTATATCCTCGCGCCGGGCGAGTCATTGCCGGCTCAGCCCGCTGCCGGTCAGGCGGCTCAGCCTTCTGCGCCAGCGCCTGAACTTGCAGGGGGGCCGGCTGAAGCAGCAACGGTCAAGGCTACCCCGCTGGCCGAGCGGATTGCCCGTGAGATGGGCGTTTCGCTGGATCAGATTCAGGGCAGCGGGCCCGGCGGGCGCATCACCCGCAGCGATGTGGAAGCCGCCCTCAGCCGGCAAGCGGGCGGTAAGGTGCGCGCCGTACCGGCTGCGCGGCGATTGGCGCGCGAGGCGGGCGTTGATCTGACTCAGGTACAGGGCAGCGGCCCGGCCGGACGGGTGCAGTCGGCTGATGTACAGCGTTTTCTGTCCAGTCAATCGGCGGCTGGCCCTGCCGAAGAGGCGCGGGTTGAAACGCCAAAGCCGCTCTCGGCGGCCCCTGCGCCGGTGCAGCCCGCCGCTCAACCCGGCATTCAGGTTTTGCCGCTGGCAGGTATGCGCCGCACGATTGCCCAGCGCCTGCAAAAGAGCGCGCAGGAAGCCCCGCACATCAACCTTGAAATTCGGGTGGATGTCACTCAGGCTGAGGCCCTGCGTGTCAAAGCCAACCAGCAGCGCGGCGAAGGTCAGCCCAAAGTCAGTCTGACGGCTGTGCTGGCTAAAGCAGTCACGTGGGCAATCAAACGCAACCCCTACCTCAACGCCTGGCTGCAAAGCGGCCCGCAGGGCGAGCAGATCGCCCTGATTCAGCAGGTCAATCTGGGTGTGGCGGTGGCCCTGCCGGAGGGGCTGATTGTGCCGGTGGTGCGGCAAGCGGAAGAAAAAGGGCTGCTGCAACTGGCGCAGGAAATTGATGACCTGACCCGCCGGGCGCGCGAAAACCGCCTGCGCCCTGAGGAAGTGATGGATGGCACTTTCACCATTTCCAATCTGGGTATGTTCGGTGTGGAGCGTTTTACCGCCATCATCAATCCGCCGCAGGTGGGTATTCTGGCGGTGGGCGCAGTGCGCAAGGAAGTGGTCGCTGACGAGCATGACCAGATCTCCATCCGCCCGATGATGACCCTGACCCTGTGCGCCGATCACCGCGTGGTGGATGGGGCGGTGGCCGCCGCCTTCCTGCGCGATTTGAAGAGCGTGCTGGAAGATCCGCAGTTGCTAGTGTTGTAAGAGGAGAGGAGAAGAAGATCTAATGATTGATACCACCCAAATCAGGTTGCCCATTCAAGAAGAAAACATTCTGATTTTAAGTGATCCTGCTGATGCAAGAGACGTAATTGTCAGGTTGTCGAATCTATTGGAACAAAGAGGAGATGTAAAACCTACTTTTGTCGAGGCAGTTTGGGAACGGGAGCAAAACATGCCAACTGGTCTGGAACTGGAAGGCGAAATTCACGCAGCGATACCCCATGCAGAGGTTGAGCATGTCATCAATCCCACCGTTGGTTTAGCAATATTGGAATATCCGGTTACCTTCAAGTGTATGGTTGAACCAGATAAAGATCTTGATGTTCGTTTGGTGTTTCTTCTAGCGATGAACGAACCAAAGAAACAGATCGAAATGTTGCAGCAGGTTGCAATGATTTTACAAAATCCAGAATTAGTTCAACGTTTAAGTGCTGCTAGTTCCACAAAGGAGGTGATGGAATTGATAGGGAAGATAGATTCAACATAAACTTTAAGCGAGGTTGTTTGTACCAGTTTGTGGGAAAGTTTTTGGAATGTGAAAGAGGAGGTCATTTTGAACCAACAAAGAGTTAAGCGAATTCTGGTAGCCTGTGGCACAGCAATTGCCACATCAACTCTGGTGGCAGTTCAAATACGGGAGGAGATGGAAAAGCGTGGGATTAAGGTGGAAACAAGACAATGCAAAGCCACCGAGGTGCCAAGTTATGCACAGGATGTAGACCTGATTGTTTCAACTACACCTGTACCGACGGATTTGGGAAAACCGGTCATACAAACCTTGGCTTTTCTGACCGGGCTGGGTAAAGAAGAAGTCTTGAATCAAATTGAGAAAGCTCTGAAGGAGGAGTAAAAAATGGAAGCCATTCTTGCGGGTATTAAGTCCCTTTTTGATACTCTTGGCGCAACAGTGATGTTGCCCATCATCATCTTCATCCTGGCAGTGGTGTTAGGCGCGAAACCGGGCCGAGCATTTCGAGCAGCGGTGACGATTGGTGTTGCTTTTGTCGGTATCAACCTTGTCATTGGACTTCTTTGGAATACGCTAACAGAAGTAGCACAGTCTATTGTGACCAATACAGGCATCCGCCGAGATGTAGTAGATGTTGGTTGGCCATCAGCAGCAGCGATTGCATTTGGATCGTCGGTAGGATTGTGGGTAATCCCTCTTGCCCTGCTCGTTAATATCCTTTTGTTGGTAACTCGGTTGACTCGCACTCTCAATGTAGACGTTTGGAACTTCTGGCATTTCGCGTTCATTGGTTCGCTGGTTGTTGCTTTGACGGGAAATCTGGGGTATGGATTGATTGCTGCCGCTGTTGCAGCTGCATTAGCCCTATTCTTTGCGGATTGGACTGCGAAGGCAGTACAATCTTTCTATAAATTACCGGGTATATCTATACCTCATCTTACATCTGCTCCCATTGTACCAATAGCCATCGTGGTAAATTGGATCATTGAACGAATTCCGGGGTTGAAAGATATTGATATCAATACCGATACAATTCAAAAACGGTTTGGTGTGTTCGGTGAACCGGTCATCCTGGGTTTGGTGATTGGTTTGGTGTTAGGAGCGATTGGCTTTTACAATGTGGAGGGTGGCTTCTTTGCAGTGCTTGGAAAAGTACTGGGAACGGGTATATCTCTGGCAGCGGTTATGTTATTGCTGCCACGCATGGTTGCAATCCTCATGGAGGGCCTTATCCCGGTCGCCGAAGCAGCGAGGGAATTCATGCAGAAGCGGGCTGCGGGTCGCGAGATCAACATTGGCCTTGATTCGGCGATTTTAATTGGTCACCCTGCTGCTATCTCCAGCTCATTGCTGTTAGTGCCGATTGCAATCCTCTTGTCGGTTATATTGCCGGGCAATCGCGTAATCCTCTTTGCTGACCTTGCCGTGATCCCGTTTGTGGTTGCGATGACAGCGCCAGTCTTACGCGGCAATGTGTTCCGCATGGTGGTGGCTGGCATCATTACCCTGTCGTTGGGGTTCTATATTGCTACTGCCATGGCGCCCCTCTTCACCCAGGCCGCTGTTGCTTCTGGCTTTGCCTTACCTGAAGGTGCTGTCCAAATAACCAGCATTGCTGATGGCTTCTTGTGGACGCCCTACGTATTTGTCCAATTAACCGGTCTGCTAGGTGTTATTGGTTTAGTTCTCATTCTGGCTCTGGTTGGAGCAGGCATTTTCCTGTTCAACCGCAACCAACGAGCATGGGAAATTGCAGCTGGAGCACCAGCCGAAGCGGTATCCGCTGACTGAAAAAGAATAAACTCATCCTAATGGGGGCTGCCTATGCAGTCCCCATTTTACTCTGAATATGGAGCAACAAAGCATGGTTTCTACCACCCTCACCATACGGCACCCGGCCGGGCTGCATGCCCGCCCGGCGGCCCAGTTCGTCAAGACGGCTGCCCGCTTCCCCTGCAAGATCACCGTACGCAAACTCAATTCCGAAAAGCCGCCCGCCAACGCCAAAAGCCCGCTCAGCGTCTTGACGCTGGGGGTCAATCAGGGCGACAGTGTCGAGATCATCGCCGAGGGTGAGCAGGCCCAGGAAGCCGTGGACGCTCTGGTCGAACTGGTGCAGAGCAACTTTGGTGAACCGGCTGCCGCACATTCCTGAAGGAAAGGAAGCCTGCCATGCCCCGTTATCAAGGTTTGCCCGCCTCTCCCGGCATTGCCATCGGCCCGGCGCTGGTCTACCGCACCCAAAAGGTGACCTTCACCGAACAGCGGGTAGATGACCCGCGCGCCGAGTGGCGGCAGTTGCAGCAGGCCATCCAGAAGGCGCATACTCAGCTGACCGCGCTGGAAGAACGCGCCCGCAAGATGGCCGGGGATGAAGAAGCCGCCATCTTCGAAGCGCACCGCCTCTTTCTGGATGATGAAGAGCTGCTTGCCAAATTGCGTACGATGGTGCTGGAAGATCGTCTGAATGCCAAGGCAGCCGTGCATCATGCCTTTGAGCAGTACGCCGAAGCCTTACTCAGTCTGGAAGAGGAATACTTTCAGGCGCGCGCTCAGGATCTGCGCGATGTGGCTCAGCGAGTGATGAAGTGCCTGGAAGGTGAGGGGGATAACCCCTCGGTGGAAAACACCCCCGAACCGGTCATTCTGGTAGCCGAAGACCTGACGCCCTCAGACACGATTCGCTTTGACCGTGAGCAGATTTTGGGGATCGTCACAGCCCGCGGCGGGCCGACCTCGCATTCGGCGATTCTGGCGCGGGCAATGGGGGTGCCGGCGGTGGCCAGTGCCCCGTTTGACCTGAGCGATATTCGCAGCGGGACGCTGGCGATTCTGAACGGCAGTACCGGGCTGTTCAATGTCGGCCCCACCCTGCACGAGCTGGAAGTGGCCCGCAAGGAAAAGGAAGAGTGGGAAGCCCGCCGTCAGGCGGAGTTGAGTCAGGCGGAACTGCCGGCAGTGACCAAAGACGGGGCTTTTCGAGCCGAAGTAGTGGCCAACATTGGCAGTATCGAAGATGCCGAATCAGCCATCCGCTTTGGTGCGGAAGGGGTAGGGCTGTTCCGCACCGAATTTTTGTACTTGCAGCGCAGCAGTATGCCGACCATCACCGAACAGGTGCGGGTGTACAAACGCGTCTTTGAGGTAATGGGTGAACGCCCGGTGGTGGTGCGCACGCTGGATATTGGCGGGGATAAGGAAGTGCCCTACCTTGGCACGGAGAAAGAACCCAATCCTTTCCTCGGCTGGCGGGCGATTCGCATGATTCGCGAACGGCCGGACGTGCTGGAAAACCAGTTCACTGCCCTGCTGCAAGCGGCTGGTCAGGTGACCGCCGAGGGTACTCATTGCGATCTGCGCATCATGCTGCCGATGGTTTCTTCCGTGGCCGAGGTGGAGCGGGCACGGGAGGTTTACGAAGAAGCCAGAACCGCCTTGCAGGCACAGGGCAAACCTCTGCCGGCCAAGGTGCAGTTTGGCATCATGGTGGAAGTGCCCTCGGCGGCGCTGCTGGCCGATCACTTTGCGCCGCTGGTGGACTTTTTCAGCATCGGTACCAACGACCTGACCCAGTACACCTTGGCGGTGGACCGCACCAACGAGCGGGTCTCGGTGCTGGCCAGCCCGTATCATCCGGCGGTGCTGCGCCTGATCGAGATGACCATCAAGGCTGCTCACGCCCACGGCAAGTGGGTGGGGCTGTGCGGCGAGCTGGCCGGCGATCCGCTGGCCGTGCCGCTGCTGGTCGGCCTGCGGCTGGACGAGTTCAGTATGGCGCCGTCATCCATCCCGACCATCAAAGATTTGATCCGTCAGTGGAGCCTGAAAGGGGCCGAGGAAGTCGCCCGCGAGTGCCTGCGCTTTTCACTGGCGGCAGATGTGATTGAGTACCTGAAAGGACAAACCCCACGCTGATTTCCTCCCATCAGTTGCCAATGGCTGGGGACAAACGATCTCTCCTTGCAAGAGGAAACGCCGGCGAAGCGATGACCGGCGTTTCCTTTTCAGAGCAAGGATGATTATTTATCTGCTGGCTGAATGCGGTTTCCTTTAGAATACTCGAGGGTGTTTTTCCCAAAAGAAGTATCTTACTTTTTCCGTTCCTCTAGCCACTTCTTGAGCGAATCAGAACTTTCGCCTGAACGACGGCCTAACAATAAACCGCTGACACTCAGGTCTTCATCCAAATCTGGCCAGTGGATATATTCTCCATCGCCAAGGATTTCAAACTTCTGGCGTTCTTCTGGGTTAGCGTACCATAAACGAGGATACCAGACTAATGGCACAATGATGGTGCGCCCATCGGTTAGATCAACAATCAGAGAATCCTCAGAAACACTCACAAACTGGGCTCTTGCCTGTTGAATTTCATTTACCAAAGAATTCATGCCAACGCTCCAAAAGGTATTCTCGGTTCTCTTGAATCAAGTTGCCAATCAAGTTGAGTTCATAAGCTTTGAAACCACCTGACTTTTCTAACTGAACTGGGTCAAGCCAGAACTTGGCAACCAGTCTTTCGCGCTGTACATGAACGTGGGGTGGTTCGCCATAATCAAGCGAAACAAAGAACAAACGGTAAGGTCCGGCAATCAATACAGTGGGCATAATCCATATACGCGCTTGTTTTCATTATATATGGATTTCTTGTAATTGTAATGCTGGTTGGTGAGGATTTTTTAAGTCAATCCGGACTCGCGATTGGTAATAGTCTCTCGCTATTCTCCAATGATGAATATTTGCTCAGGGCTGCTGACATAAATCACCGGCCCGCCCTGATACCACTCAATCAAGCCGCTCACCCGCACACGCTGCCCGGCGTGATACAGGCTCTCCGGCGGCTGCGGGAAGGCGTCCCAGTTTTCTTTGAGGATGCGTACGACAAACTGGCGCTGGTGCGGCTCAATAAAGGATAAATAGACCGCTTTGCCGTTGTTGAAAACCCGCACCAGTTGACCCTCTACGCTTGCCTGCCAGCCGGCGTATTCGGCGGCCCGTTCGTAGGGAATCGGCTCGCTCAAGACCGGCGCAGGGGTGGGTTGATTGTTTTCGATGGAGGTCATGTTCATTGAAATACCGCTGGTGGCGGGCTGGCCGTGTTCCAACGCTATCACCGCCCCGTCCGTGCTGACGAAGTAAATGGTGTTGTTGCTAACCACCCAGCCGGCATATTCGCTCCAGTAGCGGTCGTAGACAGCGCCTTCTTTCCAGTAGATGTAGAAACCACCCGGCCAGTAGCGGGTGTTGATCAGATTGGAAGCACAGTAGTGACTGGCAATCAAGCCGGTACCGCAGGCATCTTCATCCTGCGAGGTGGCGATGTGGGGTAAATTGCTTACACGGATGAGGTTGGTCGTGGTTGCACCTCGCGCTGGACTGCGGTCGGTAATTTGATGGGCTAACCCGGCTTCCCAATGGGCCGCAAGGATCATGTCCCCCGCAACGGTCACAAACGGCTGCTCATCGGTTGGCACGAAGGTGTAATCCATAAAGCGTACATAACCGGGCTGATAGCCTGTGACGGTCTGGTTGTCCAGAAGCAGTTCACCCAGATGCGTATCCCAGCGCGAGTCACAATAACCCGCCTGGCAGGGACCGGCCCGCACGGGGATATAAGCGACTTCTTTGCCATCTGCCAGCCGGGCGATGGCCGGCAGCGGTCCCATCGGCAGGTAACCGCCGTCCCCATAACCGCCGTTGCCCACATTGGGAATGAATGCCTCAGCCCCGTCGCTCATACGCAAGGCAAACAAAGGCTGGTCCTTGCGGTTGTTTTGGAAGAACTGGCGGAGTTGTGCATTGTTTTGAATGCTGTTCGGGTCAAGATCCCAGATGGATTGCCAGTGCAGCCGGTAGCGGACGAATACCAGCCCGTGCTGTTCGGCGATGACCGGCCAGCCGTATTTGGCTTCGGCCTCGTTATCGCTGTTGCCGGGGTTGCCGGGTTGCAGGGGTGTCGGCGGCTTGACCCGCCAGCGGCGGCTGCCGTTGCTGGCGTTGATCGCATGGACGTACAAATCCGCGCTGACCACAACCACGGTTTGAGTGCTGGGTGAGTAGGCCGGCGGGGTTTCGACGGCGGAGCCGGCGTTGTATTCCCAGCGCAGGGCCAGTGTAACCCGATCCAGCGCAAACACCTTGCTGCCCATGCTGAAATAGACCGTATCTTCCCACAACGCAGGGGGCAGGGGCAGGCTGCTAGTTGAACCGCTATTGAACTGGTTGAGAATTTGACCGTTTGCGGCGTTCAGGCGGTACAACCGGCCGTTGGCCGACACGACCAGCAGGGCATCGCTGCGCGGGTCGTAAGCCGGGGTGGAATTCACCGATCCAATGGCAGTCTGATTCCATACAACCGCACCGCTGGTATTATTGAGCGCAAAAACACCGCGTGTACCCGCTGCAACATAAACCCGCCCGCCGCCGGTCACCGGCTGGCTCTGGCGCGGCAAGCCGAACTTGGTAGCCGGTACCTTGCCCTGCGTGTTCGGCCCGTTCCAGATCCACTTCAGCCGCCAGGGGGTTGGCACAACCTGTTCGGTGAAGCTGGTGCGCATCGGGTCGTGGGCGAATTGAGTCCACTCGGAGGAACTGCCATTAGCGACTAGCGGCAGGAAAACCGGGGTACCGGTAATTTGGAGCAATTGCGAGGCCTGACCGGCCGGGCTGACACTGCCAAACAATAATACAAAAACAATCAGAACGGCGCTGAGCAAGCCAATTGGGAGGGGTTTGGGGCGGGGCATGGTCAAACTCCTTTCCTGCCCGGCGGGACATCTGCATAAGGTTGCTAGAAACATTATACAAAGCCGCGGGCGGGAGTTTTGTTAACATTTTTGTTAAATCAGCCATGCCCCGCTCAAGCAAGCGAGCGCTCAGTGGTGGTTTCAGTCTACCATGGTCAGTAAAGCCCGCACAATATCACGGCGGTCAAGGATGCCGATTAACTGCTTCCCCTGTAAAATAGCCAGTGGATGTTTGCCTTCGTTGATCATGACCTTGGCGGCATCCATCAGCGGGTAATTTTCGGGAACGCTGATGATGTGCGGGTTCATCAAATGCTCAACCGGCGTGTTTTCCCATGCCCGCAGCAGCGTTTCTTCCTCATCGGCTTTCATCGGGCCGCCATAACTGGCCGGTATGGGAATCGTGAATAAATCCCGGATTCCAATTACACCTACTACCTCGTCGTCTTTGGTGATAAACAACGTTTCAACCCCCGTCCGAATCATTTCTTCTGCCGCTGCCCTCACCGTACACTCCGGCGCTACACAGGTGAATTTCTGTTGAATATATTCTTTGATTGTTTTCATTTTTTTCTCCTGTTTGAAAGAACTTTCCATCTAATAAGAAATGATCACACGCCCGGTTCAGGAATGTCTTTCGGTACCCAATATTCCGGTGACTCTGTAAAATCTCATTTTCAGTCTGTCCAGCACCAGCATAGTAATTAGCGTGACGATCATTAGGGGAATGATTAACTGGAAGGGAACGGGAGTCATCGCTACCCCAAAGATGGCCATGAGGATGGCGGCCAGTATGTTGATGAGAATCATGCCCGCCACCCAGCGGCTGGGCGCAAATGACCAGAACTGGTCGCGGGTGCGCGTCATCAGGATGGTAACCATGGCAGAAAAGATCAAGAACAGAAACATTAACGTGCTGATCTGGCCGGCGCTGAGATGCTGCACCTGATGATAATAAGCCAGCAGTCCCAATCCGACAATCAGCCATCCTGTCGTAAAAATACCCGAAATGGCGGCCAGTTTGGGCATATCCCATTTTTCGGGAACACTGGTCGGCCAGGCGTTGTCGCTGCCTAAGGTCAGGGTGACCAGATCGTTCATCACCACGATGAACACAATTAAACTCAACGAAACCGGAAAGAAACCGGTAAAGATGAAACCAAAGGTCAAAAGGGCGGCCAGTTCGGCCGTGCGGGCAAGTTTGGTGATCGTCCATGTCAACATCCGCCGGTAAACGCGGTGTCCGGCGTCAATCACTCTGGTAATATCGGCTAATCTGTCCTCGGTTAATACAATCCGGGCGGCTGTTTTTGCCACATCCGTGGCGGTGCTGACGGCGATGCCCACATCGGCCTGTTTCAGTGCCGGCGCATCGTTGATGCCGTCGCCGGTCATTCCCACGACCATGCCCGCGTCTTGCAGGGCTTTGACGACTTGATATTTGTCTTCGGGGTAGACATTGGCAAAGCCATCGAAATCCAGCGGGTTGGACAGCGCATCGTTTAATGTTCCAATCCGGTTGCCAATACCGACCTGTTCGGCAATGGCTCTGGCGGTGCCGGCCGTATCGCCGGTCAGCATGATCAGGCGGATACCCCGCGCCTGGATCTGAGCCACCGATTCGCGCGCGTCATCCCGAGCGGAATCTGCCAGCGCAATCAAACCGCGGCAAACCAGTTGCTTCCCATCGCCGGAAGCGACTGCCAGAACCCGCGCGCCATCGGCGCTCATCCGATTCACCTGCTCCATAAAATCAGGCGGAACCTGCGCCTTCTCCGCCATGACAGCCGGGGAACCGAGCACCACGTTAATCACCTTGCCGTTCTGGCTGACTTGGGCACTGGAAACCTTGTTGACCGGGTCGAAGGCGGTAAAAGATGTTCTGGCAGGTACGGTTAATTTTCGTTCCTTCACTGCCGTGAGGATGGCGGTACTGATGGTATCTTTTGAGGTATCATCGCTGGCGGCAGCGGCCAGTTGCAGCAATTCGGCCTCAGCGGTTTCCCCAAACGGCAGCAAACCGGCAATTTCCGGGCGGTTGTTGGTTAAAGTGCCCGTTTTATCCACCAGCAGGACGTTCATTGTGGCTGCTTCCTGAATCCCGCTCAGGCCGGTAACCAGCACATTTTGGGTGGCCAGATTTTTTGCCTCCAGGGAATTGGCCACCACAAAACTGGACGGCATGGAGATTGGAATGGTGGCAATGAATAGGATCACGAGGAAGGGCAGCAGTTCCTGCCATGGGGTTCCTCTGATAATTGCTGCGATCACCAGAATGACCGCCAGCATGATATCCAGATATGCCAGATAGCGGACAATGGTGAACAACAGGGTTTGCAGCCGTCCCGGCGCTTCGGCGGTGCGAATCAACTCGGCGGTTTTACCATACGAACTCCGCGTGCCTGTGGCCGTTACCCGTCCGACCATCTCGCCGTGATTGATGGTGGAGGCAGAGTAGACGGTTTCACCTGCCTGTTTGGTGACCTCGATCGATTCGCCGGTCAAGGCGGATTGGTCCACACTGACCGTTCCGTTGAGAATTTCCACATCGGCCGGCACAATATCCCCCACCCGCAGATGCACAATATCGCCGGGCACCAACTCGCGGGAGAGGATGGTCTGCCACCGCCCATTCCTCAGCGCGCGCACGCTGATCTGCAATTGTTGATACAGGTAGCCAATCGCTTTTTTGGCGCGGCTTTCCTGAATTTGCCCGATTACTGCCGAAAAAACCAGCAGCAGGAATACGACCGCCGCCTGCACCCCCTTGCCCAAAAACAATTCAAAGAGCATGGCCGCTTCCAGCAGCCATGGAATTGGTCCCCACATGCGCTTTAATATGCCGAGAAGCGGCCCAACTTCCTTCTTGGGGATTTCGTTATAACCGTATTGAAGCCGCCTGGCCTGAACTTCAGCGTCAGACAGGCCGGCTTCCCGATTGGAGTTTTCGATCCCTGCCAGATCCATTGCGTTAATCATAACCTCACCTTGACACCCTTACCCATTAATGAAAAAGCCTCTATCCTTTATCACACCTGTGATGGGATAGAAGCTATCAGCCCCAAAGGGACGGTTTCTTTCACTACCAAGCGAGCTTCATCACCTGGTTTTCAGATTTGCAAACATTCTACACCTGTAAAGTTGATCATGTCAAGAAATCCAATTATGAATGTTCTTAACATTTTTGGCTGCCAATTGGGTCTTATCAGTCTTTTATTCCGAACTGCCCTGTTCCTCTGCCGCGCGGCTTTCCAGCAATTGAATCAGGGGGTCTAGGAACAGGCGGTTCATCCCCAGCCCGCGCCGTTGAGCGATGCGGGTTGGATCGGGCGTAACCTGCTGCCCGTTCTGTCCGTCGAAAGAGGGCGGCATACCCCCTCCCCCTCCCATGCCGCCATCGGGGGGGAAGCCGCCTCCCGGCCCGCTGCCCGGAAAACCGCCTTCAGCGCGCTGTGCCACGCGGGTGGCGATCTGTTCCTGTGAAAGGTTGCCTTCCACGCCCGCCGGCAGGTTGGGCTGAATGCCGTATTGTTCCATCAAGGCGCGCAGGTCGTCCTGAGTCAGGTTCAGGCTTTGAATTTGCTGGAGCTGGCCGGCAGACAGGGCTTCCTGAATCTGCTCGTAAAGGGCTTGAATTTCCTCGCCGGATGCGGTATCGCTGCTGCTCAAGGTTCTGACTGCCTTCCATAACGGCAGCAGGGTTTGAGCCTGTTCAGGTGTAACCGCCAGATCGCCGTTTTCCAGTGACAGGATCCCCACCGCCAGGCGGGTTTCCAGCGGCAGTTGACCGGTATCCGGGTTGACTCCTGCCGGTTGAGGGGTTTGCCGGGCAGTGCTGCCTGCCGGGCG
>DLXG01000168.1 GCA_003448875.1 Anaerolineaceae bacterium | reverse complement strand
CTCGTCATGGGAATGATTCACAAATTCCAGGAAAATGAACTGAGCCAGCAATTTCCACCGCTCAATGCGTCAGACAAAATCCTGGTGATGATTGACGAAGCCCACCGCACGCAATACAAGCTACTGGGCGCGAATTTACAGGTCGCTTTGCCGAATGCGGTACGGGTCGCGTTCACAGAGGCACACCCATTGAGAAAACCGAGCGCACCTTCGGGGAGTACATCGACCGCTATTCCGTTCGCCAGGCGGTGGAGGATGGTGTTACCGTTGAAATTATTTATGAGGGCCGCACGCACAAGGGTAACGTAACTGATAAAGAGCAGATGAACCGCCACTTTGAAGATGTTTTCTCAGCGGTGGATAAAGACGAGCGGCAGTTGATTCTGGATCGCTATACCTGGCGAGCCTATCTGGAAGCGGAGGAAGTGATCCGCGACAAAGCCGCCGACATGCTGGATCATTACCTAACGCAGGTTTTCCCCAACCGCTTCAAAGCCCAAGTCGTGGCGGTATCCCGCCTGGCAGCCATTCGCGACAAACAAGCGCTGGATGCGGCCCTGCGGCAGAAGATTGAAAGCCTGAAGGCAAACGGCGGTTCATCTGAAGATCTGGAATTGCTCAAACGGTTGAAGGTCGAGGTGGTGATTTCGGGCACAAACAATGACGATGTCATCTATAAACCCTATACAGATGAAAACCAGCACGAGCGCGTCATCGCCAGATTCAAACTCCCCTTCGATCAAACCAATGACGCAGGCATTTCGGGTGATGTGGGTATTCTGGTCGTGCAAAGCATGTTGATCACCGGCTTCGATGCCCCAGTTGAGCAGGTGATGTACCTGGACAATGTCATCAAAGAACATAATTTGCTACAAGCGATTG
The DNA here is from genome assembly GCA_003448875.1 of Anaerolineaceae bacterium. GTDB lineage: Bacteria > Chloroflexota > Anaerolineae > Anaerolineales > Anaerolineaceae > Bellilinea. The sequence continues at coordinate 17,204 of DLXG01000168.1, read as the reverse complement.
CGCGGGTTAACCGTGTTTATAGAAATAAGAGCTGTGGATATGTTGTTGACTATGTGGGCGTGGCGCATCATCTGCGGGAGGCATTGTCCATCTTTGACGAAAAGGATACGGATGAGATTCTTTCGGTCGTCTTAGACCGGAGTGCAGATAAGGACAACCTGAAATATATCCATAGCCAGGCGAAAGACTTCTTCAGTCAGTATGATGTGGAACTCAAAGATATCGATGCCTGTGTGGATGTTTTAGCCGATGAAGAAGTTCGAGACGAATTCATCAACCTGTTGCGCGCATTCAATAAAGCGATGGATCGCGTCCTCCCCGACCCAGAAGCGTTGCGTTTCGTTTACGATCTAAAAATCCTTTCCTGGATCAGCGAGTCAGCACGTAACCGTTACCGGGATGAAAAGCTGAGCATCCGCGATGCCAGTCGAAAGATACGCGAAATCGTTGATGAATTTCTGATTTCTAAGGGTGTAGATCCTAAAATTCCACCGCTACCCATCTTTTCTGACGCACTTAAGAAAAAAATCCGAGAAAATAAGACAGCGCGCGCCACAGCGGAGGAAATCACATCTGCAATTCGCGAATACATTAGCGAAAATTACGAAACCGACCCTGAATTCTATGACCGACTCGGCGAGAAAATGGAAAAAGTCCTAGCGGAATACCAGGATAATTGGAACCGGCTGGCAAAAGAGCTTGAGGAGGTCTTGGAGACTCTTAAGAAAGGGCGATCCGAAGAAAAAAGTTACGGGCTAAACCCGAGGACCTAATTGCCTTTTTTGGCGTTGTTAAAACGTGAATTGTATGGAACGCGGGAATTGCAGGACTTGCCCCAAGAGGATCTTAACCGATTACTCACCACCACCAACGACATACTTGAAATTGTCCATCGAGAAACCCAGCAAGTTGATTTCTGGGAGAACTACCCTGCACAAAAACGCTTGAAATCGTTTATCTTGACCCAATTATTAACGAGCTTCAGGGATAATCCTGAATTTGTGCGGAATCGAAACCAGGTGGCACAGAAAATCATTGAATTGGCAATGCATATTCGGTAATGAGCATAATTAAGATTGACCAGCTTATACGAACTAATCGAAAAAGTATCACCTTAATTGTAGGACCGGATGGGAAATTAATCGTACGCGCGCCACAAGAAGCAACAGATGAGCATATAATGTCATTTGTTGAGCGAAAATCCGGTTGGATTGTAGCCAAACAACAAGAGGTGAGGACCACCTATCCACAGATCGGTAATAAGGAATTTGTGAATGGGGAGGGGTTTTTATATCTGGGTAAGTTTTATCGTTTAAGAATCGTTGATCAAGAAGAAGTGCCATTGAAATTAGCGGACTTCTTCTATTTAGACCGATCCTTCTTGCCAAAGGCAAAAGAAATATTTATCAATTGGTATAAAGACCAAGCGAATAAGGTGCTTTCAGATCGAGTCACATGGTATAGCAGTAAAATGGGTGTCCACGTTAAGAAAATCAAAATAACATCTGCAAATAAACGCTGGGGATCGTGTAACGCCGACGGAACCCTCAATTTTCCCTAGCGTCTGATCATGGCACCGGTCCCAGTGATTGATTATGTTGTAATTCATGAACTGGCACATGTATTTGTGAAAAAACACAACAAGGCATTTTGGGATAAGTTGCGCGCAATGATGCCGGATTATCAACAAAAGATTAGATGGCTGGAGGTCTACGGTCATACGCTGGTCATTTGAGAGTGGCTCAGTTATTTCATTCTGATTTAATAATAAAATTGAGTTTAATTTATCCCAATTGAACATTGCGAATTGGGTAAGCAAAGGAGAGTATTGGGGAATTTGCCAGAAGGGAAACATTATGACAGCATTGAGAAAGGATCAGGAATGGACAACAAGGAATACACACTACATCTTCTTCGGCAAATGATTGGAAATGAAAAAAACTTTCGTCCGGGACAATGGGAAGCCATCGAGGCAATTGCAATAAAAAAACAACGCGCTTTAGTGGTTCAGCGCACCGGTTGGGGCAAAAGCTTAGTTTACTTTCTTGCCACAAAGTTGTTACGTGACCAAGGAGCAGGACCAACCTTACTGATAAGTCCATTACTGTCGTTAATGCGCAACCAAATACAAATGGCCGAGAAGATTGGCATTAGGGCGCACACTATTAACAGTGTCAATCAAGATGAATGGGCACGAGTTGAAGAAGCATTACGGATAGACAGATGCGACTTAATGCTCATTTCTCCAGAACGACTAAACAATGAGTATTTTCTGAAACAAGTACTTCCACTAATCTCTGGGCGAATCGGCCTTTTTGTAGTTGATGAAGCACATTGTATCTCTGACTGGGGACATGACTTTCGCCCCGATTATCGCCGCATTGTCCGGATCGTCCAGATGCTGCCGAGAGGAGTGCCCGTATTGGGAACAACAGCTACTGCCAACAACAGGGTTGTGGCTGATGTACAGTCGCAATTGGGTCCAGGGCTTTCGATCTATCGAGGACCACTTGTAAGAGAAAACCTGCGTCTGCAGAATATACGACTCTCGAGTCAGAGTGAGCGGTTAGCCTGGCTTGCAGAAAATCTGCCAAAATTTAAAGGCAGCGGGATCATCTACTGCCTGACCGTGGCGGATACTGAGCGAGTAACTGGCTGGTTAAAGAAAAAAGGCTTTACGGCTGAAGCGTATCACGCCGGAAATGATGGAAATATTAATCGTTCGGCATTAGAACAGGCCTTTCTCAATAACGAAATTAAGATACTGGTAGCCACCGTTGCACTGGGAATGGGTTTTGATAAACCAGATATTGAATTTGTAATTCATTTTCAAAGACCGGGCTCAGTAGTAGCTTATTATCAGCAGGTTGGTCGCGCGGGGCGAGCGCTGGACAAGTCGTATGGGATATTATTAAGTGGGAATGAAGATGACGATATTCAGAATTATTTTATTGAGTCTGCTTTTCCCACATCGCAAGTATTTCAAGAGATCCTCAACGTCCTTGAAAATAGTGAAGAATTGTCATTGGATGAAATTTTAGCCAAAGTCAATATCTCAAAATCAATGTTAGAAAAAGCCCTGAAGTTGCTGGAAGTGGATGGCGCAATTGGGCAAACTTATAATAAAAAATTGCTTTATTTTCGGACCCCCAATCCTTGGCGTCTTGACGAAGAGCGAATTAATCGCGTTTTGGAAGTCCGTAAATCTGAACTCGCACAAATGCAAGCCTACGTCGAGTATCGAGGGTGCTTGATGCAATTCTTATTGAGAGCGCTAGACGATCCCAACCCTACTCCATGCGGTCGTTGCGCAAATTGCCAAGGAAAAGGTTTGCCCAATGTAGTAACGCAAGGACTAATTATTGAAGCAGAAAACTTTCTAAAAAACAATCAAATTGTCATCCAACCTCGAAAGCAATGGCCAAATGGATTGTCCCCGAATCAAAAACGCATTATTCCGCAAGAATATCAAAATGCTGTGGGGCGTTCATTATGTTATTATGGCGATGCAGGATGGGGAAAATTGGTTCGAATGGGGAAATATCAGGATGGCCACTTTAGTAACGAATTGGTTGAAGTGTCTGTTCATATGATCTGCAATCTTTGGCAGCCTGATCCATTTCCAACCTGGGTTACCTCTATTCCATCTACTCGCCATCCCCATCTTGTACCCGAATTTGCGCTCCGCCTAGCTGAAGCTTTGCAAATACCTTTTTACCCTGTCATTCGTCGGACAAAAGAAGCTCCTGAACAAAAAACCATGCAGAATAGCACCATGCAAGCCCGAAATGTGATGGATACAATTTGTATAGATCAAATAATCCCTCGTGGACCAGTATTATTAGTAGATGATATTATTGATTCGGGATGGACAGTAACCGTTGCTGGATACCTGCTAAGGAAAAATGGAAGTGGCACTGTTTATCCATTTACATTAGCACAAGCTTCTACAAGGAATGGAAACGCATGATAATTTCTCCTGATTCTCAAGCCATATTATTACTTTGCTCACACCTTGCGACATCCTCATCGATAAAGCATGCACCGCTAACGCTCAGAGAGTGGAATTCGTTAGCAAGAAAATTGCAATTCTTGTCTATACGTCCTGGAGCTTTATTGGAGATAAGCTCAGATGAACTCAAAAGACTTCTTGAAATTCCAGAAGAGGAAGCGAAAAGAATCTTACACCTTTTACAACGGGGAGGGGCTCTGGCAATCGAGCTGGAACGTTTAGCATCCATGGGAATTCATGTGTTAACCAGAGCCGATGCAGATTATCCTACTCGATACAAACAGCGATTGAAAGATTCTGCCCCAATCTTACTATTTTACGCTGGTGAGAAAGCGCTTTTAGGACAACCTGGCATTGCAGTGGTGGGTTCGCGTCATCTAGATGAAGCTGGTCATGCCTGTGCTGAATTTGTGGGCAACGCCTGTGGTCGATCTGGAATGGTATTGTATTCTGGTGGCGCTAAAGGTGTCGACAGGATTAGCATGAATTCAGCCCTGGCTGCGCGAGGTACTGCTGTTGGAATTTTAGCGGATAGCCTCGAAAAAGCAATTCGCGATTCTCAAAACAGGGCAGCGATAAGCCGAGGTGATTTGTGCCTCGTCACCCCATATTCCCCATCCGCTCCCTTCTCAGTAGGTGCAGCTATGGGTAGAAATAAGTTGATTTACACTTTGGCTGATTATGCCATTGTGGTTGCCAGTGACACAGAAAAAGGCGGCACATGGGCAGGCGCCACAGAAGCACTTAAGTCAAAATGGATTCCTGTATTTGTTTTAAATTATCCACAAATGCCTCAAGGCAACTCCTTGCTGCTTAAAAAAGGAGCATTCAAATTTCCTCATCCTTTTCCAGAAAATAATCCAAATCTTAAAGAATGGCTAGAAAGTCATTCTACTAATACAAAATCTGAGCCGATGCAGCCAAATCTTTTCTGAGTTTCCATATCCGGAAAGCAGCATGGTAGGGAGTAAAGGAACTAGCAAAACTTCATAACATAAAGATTAAAATTCATGGATAACAACCATGAACTTCGGATATGAGTTTGGACACAGAGTATCAAAGGAGGCTCAAAACCGGCACCCTAAATTGGCAACAACCCAATTCAGTAGGAGACTCCATATATCTAAATATATTAGTCCCTTTATACAAAAATTATTTAAAGAAAACATAAGCACCCAATGAGCGATGAAATTCGGCGATGGGGTACTGGCAGTGTGTTGACTAGGGTTAAGCAAGATGGCCGCCAAAATGTGCAGCTTTAGCGTTTCTATGATATGCAAGAGGTTTCTCTGAGTAATATATTCTAGAGTCTGTTTTCAGATAAAGCCAAGTGTGTGATCTGTCCGCCCATTAGGATAGAACGTCCACAGAAATGGGAGACAGAATATTTGGCAACGCTCAAAGTCGAAAAGGTCAGAACGATTCGGGAGTTGTTGTTGGGGACACCTTAGACGATGCCTTACATTTCGGGAACTCGATCATCAAAGACCATGGCAGGAGGTTTTAATTCACACAAACCCCATCATTTGGATGTCTTGACCGGAGTGAAAGACCTGCTGGGCTAGCAGCCTGTGGTGTTAGATTGTGAGTTCAGTTAACTAGGACTGCTGGTTAGCCTGATCAAAGAAGATATCAACTTTATTATCCACCTCAATCTCTGCACTCAACGCCGCATGAAAATAAATCAGACCTTCCGTGATTTGGAAAATCGGTTGTGAATTAAGAGACTGTGAAAATGGTATTCGGCCTTCGTTGCCTTACGTCTTAGGGAACGATGGTTACTAGTCGGTAAGTGACTCAAAATTGTTACTGATGCTTTGTTTGCTTCAATTGCCATCGTTCAGTCCAATTTTCCAACACCATCTAAATTCTAACATCCTTACAGCCAACCCTTGATTTTATTAAGTAAATCCATGCAATTTCGAGAACAACAAAAATAAGAGCAGGTGACTTCATTTACATCCTCTGTCACCCTCGCCCGCTTTGATACAGAAAGAAAATTATTTCTGTATCATCAGAACCTGCTTACTACTCACTAACCACGCACTTATCCGCTGCAAGATCTTTTCGGTTAACTTTATGTACCCGCTAGCCTGATACCTACTGTCATCGTTCTATGAAATCTTATATAGTTATTGAACATCACTCTCCTTTTCCCGCCTCAGGGTTTTCACAAAGTAGCTTGACAAAATAAAAGGTCTTCATCGGTATACTTTTGTTCACCAAAACACAAAGAACCGGAGAAGACCTGAATGGATTATATCACGCTCGCGCCTACGCAAGATGTCAATGAGAACGGCTTGGTCTATGACATAGACAGCTTATATGCCTACTTTGAGCGGGTGAGCGATAGCCGCAAGGCAAAGGGGAAGCAGTATCCGCTGGCGCTGCTGCTGCTTTTGATGATGCTGACCAAGCTGGGTGGCGAAGATAAACCGAGCGGGATGGCGGATTGGGTAGCCAACCGTGTCGAACAGCTGATTGAGATGAAGATCCTGAAGAAGAAATCGCCCAGTCATATGACGTATCGGCGGGTACTCCAAGAGACAATCCAGCCTGAAGATTTCGAGGGTTTGATCAGCGCGTATCATCAGAAGCACCTGATACAAGGCGGAGAGATGGTCTTCAGTATGGATGGGAAGAGTCTCAAAGGCAGCATTCCGCACGGGGAAATCCGGGGTGTCCACTTGTTGAGCATTTATGTAGGCGGGCAAGGGCTGGTACTGGTACAGGCTGAAGTAGACCGCAAGGAAAATGAGATTGTGGTTGCTCCCAAAGTTCTCAAACAAGTCCACTTGAGCGGGGCAATTGTAATTGGGGATGCGATGCACGCCCAGCGAGAGACATCTGCCCAGATTGTGGAAAGCGGCAGAGACTATTTGTGGACCGTCAAGGGCAATCAAGCACGGACGGAGTGGGCAATCCAAAGGCTGTTTATGCATGAAGTTGGTAACCTCAAACAGGGAGCGCCCTTATCCAAACATTGTCGGATGGCCTCGGAGGTGCGTAAAAGGCATGGACGGATTGAAAAGCGGACGATCCTGGTGAGTACCGACCTGAACGACTATTTGGATTGGCCCTCGCTTGGTCAAGTCTTTCGTTTGGAGAGGGAGGTCTGGCACGAGAACGGGCGACGCCGTACCCGTCAGATTGTGTATGGCTTGACCAGTCTAACCCCTCAAAAGGCTTCGCCCAAAAAATTGCTGGCTTTGACCCGCCAGTACTGGGGCATCGAGAGCGGCCTCCATTACCGCCGAGATGTTACCTTGCATGAAGACCATACCCGTCTGACGGTTGGTGCTGCCGGTCATTATATGGCCATCCTCAACAATCTCCTGATTGGACTTTGTCTGCGCCATGGTTGGGCAAATATCGCCAAAGCCCGCCGTTTCCTTTCTGCTCACCCAAAGTATGCGCTGCACTTGATTGTTAAGTCTACTAATCCTTTCTTGTGAAAGCCCTGTTTTCCCGCTTGATCCGTACTGGTGTTTTCTGCATGAACTTGGTAAACTTGATTATTTTTCATCAGGACGGCTAAGATGTTCAGCCGCTATTATAATCCCTCAACGATTACAAATTATCCGATTAGTGTTTTGGTCAATTCGCCCCCCTGAACCTCGCCCGATCCTGTTCAGCGCCCCTTGCGCAGCACTCCCTTGGGAGCGCAGGGATTCGAATATCATCCCCTTCCGGGGACCCTGAACCTCACCCGACACTTTGCCAGCGCCCCCGCAGGGATTCGAACCCTGAACCTCCAGATTCGAAGTCTGTCACTCTGTCCATTGAGCTACGGGGGCAGTTGCGCCTATTATACCGCAATTTGTGCCGCGCTTGACAGGCTTTTTTACCCCGCCTATAATTGACCCGCAGTCACTTCGCAGAGTAAAGGCCTTTCATCTATGCCGCGTACCCGTGCCGTTTCCCCTTCCCAGAAAGATGCCCGCCGTACCGTCATCCTGCAAGCCGCGGGCCAATTGTTCCAAAACGCCTCTTACGACCACATCCTGATGCAGCAGGTAGCCGAGCGGGCCGGCGTTGCCAAAGGGACACTCTTTCTTTACTTTGAAACCAAAGAGCACCTGTTCCTCGCCCTGACCGTTGAAGCCCTCAACCGCTGGCTGAGCGATGTATGCGCCGATTTGCGCGGCTCCACCCCGCCGCTGATGACGCTGGCCTTCACCCGTCTGGTCGAACGCAGTCTGCGCCGCCAGCCCGCCTCCGGCGGGCAATCCACGCTGCTCCGCCTGCTCAGCCTGCATCCGCATCGTCTTGCAGAAATGCTTGAACCGGGCAGCGTGAGCGAGCTGACCCGTTCTCTGCAATCCTCGCTCAACACCGCCGCAGAATTAATAGAAAATGCCCTGCCTTACCTGCAACCCGGTCAGGGTGAAGCAATCCTGCGGCGAATCATCGCCTTCTTAATCGGCTTACTGGGGTCAATCAGCCTGACCCCGGCAAAAGAAGGCACACCCGACCCATTCAGCGAGTTAGCCGCTGTGTTGAACCTGCAACTCTACGCGCTGGAAACCCTCCACCGTCGTAAAAACGCCGGCTGAACTACTGCAAACTGAGAATCGCCTGGGCTGCCATCTGCAAAATCTGATTGGGCAAAAGGCTCAAACCCACCACCGCCAGCGCCGAACCCACCGCCACCAGGCTCAGCCAGCCGTCCCGGCGGATGCGCGGCTCGCCGCTGCGCATGAACATCATTACCACCACCCGCAGGTAGTAGTAAGCCGAAATCAACGAAGAGAGCAAACCGATCAAAGCCAGTTCCACATAACCGGCATCCACCGCGGCGCGGAAGAGGAACAACTTGCCCCAGAAGCCCATCGTCAGCGGAATACCGGTCAGTGAGAGCATGAACACCAGCATGGCCACACCCAGCCACGGGTATTTCAACCCCAAACCGGCGTAATCTTCCAGTTCCAGCCCCTGATAATCGGCCTGCTCCACCGAGATGACCACAGCCCACGCTCCAAAGGTGGTCAGGGTGTAGGCCAGCAGGTAGAACAACATCGCCGCCACCGCCTGGCCGGCCACCTGCGGGTTGCCATAAGCCACAAACGCCATCAGCAAATACCCCCCGTGCGAGATACTGGAATAGGCCAGCAGGCGTTTGAGATTGGTTTGCGCAATCGCCAGAATATTTCCAACCAGCATGGTCAGCGCCGCAATCCCCCAGCCGAGCGGCGCCATTTCGGCGGCCAGCGTCGGGAAAGCCGTCAGGAAGACCCGCAGCAGCACCGCCACCCCGGCTGTCTTGACCGCCACAGCCATGAAACTGGCTACCGGCGTCGGCGCGCCCTGATACACGTCCGGAGCCCACTCATGGAAAGGTACCGCCGCCAGTTTGAAGGCGAAGCCCACCAGCATCAGCGCTGCGCCGGCCAGGAAAATGGGCAGGTTCACCGCCCCTTCCTGCACACTGGCAATGATTTCGGATAGGCCGGTCGTGGCCGTTGCGCCAAAAATCAAAGCGATCCCGTACAGCACAAAAGCGGATGAAAATGTTCCCAGTAAAAAGTATTTTAATGAAGACTCTTCCGATTCCGGACGCTCGCGCGCCAGCCCGGCCAGCACATACAAGGGAATTGAGAGAAATTCCAGTGCCAGAAAGACCATAATCAGGTTATAGGCCTGCGTTACCAGCATCATCCCGGCAATCGACAAGAACATCAACGGGTAAAACTCACCGCGCTCCAGATTCATGCGTTTGAGGTAATCATGTGAGAGTGCGATCACCACCAGCCCGCTGACCAGATACAACACGTTCAAATAGACGGCAAAGCCATCCGCCATGATCATGTTCTGGAACGCCAGCCCGCCGTTGCCGGCCTGCGAAAGCGTGACCCCTATTGTTACGGCCAGTCCAAGCGCCGCCAGCGCTGCCACAATGCCCTTGCGTCCTTTGGGCACCCACAAGTCCACCACCAGCAGGAGCAGCGCCCAAGCCAGCAACACGAGAATGGGTAGGGTGAGAATGAAATCGCTCAGGTTCATCGCATCGCTCCTAATGAATGGCCAGCACGGCCATACTCTGCACCAGCGCTACCAGCCGTTCCACACTGGGATTGATCAAATCAAAGAACGGAGCCGGGTAAAGGCCGATCCAGAAAATCAGCACCAGCACCGGCAGCAGCGTGATCACCTCGCGGGCGTTTAAATCTTTCAGCGAAAGGTTAGCCTCCACCCGCACCGGGCCGAGGAAGACCCGCTCGAACATCACCAGCAGATACACCGCCGCTAAAATAACGCCGATCGTTGCCGCCCCGGCAAAGTAGGGGCTGTTTAGCACCTGCGAGCCGAACGCGCCCAGCAAAATGGTGAACTCGCCCACAAAGCCGTTCAGGCCCGGCAAACCGGCCGAAGAGAGCATCACGATCAGCGTCAAGGCGCCCAAAATGGGCATGACCTTCCAGATGCCGCCATACGCGCTCATCTCGCGGGTATGCCGCCGTTCATACAGCATCCCCACGATCAAAAACAGCGCGCCGGTGCTCAAGCCGTGATTGATCATTTGCAGCACACCGCCCGCCAGCCCCTGCTGGGTAAAGGCAAAGATGCCCAGCATCACAAAACCCAGATGGCTGACCGAAGAATAAGCCACCAGTTTCTTGACATCTTTTTGCATCAGCGAAACCGCCGCGCCGTAGAGGATGCCGATCACCGCCAGCACCGCCATGTAAGGCGCGGCTTGCAGGCTGGCTTCCGGGAAGAATGGCAGGTTGAAGCGCAGGAAGCCGTAACCGCCCATCTTCAGCAGTACCCCGGCCAGAATGACCGAACCGGCGGTCGGCGCTTCCACGTGCGCATCCGGCAGCCAGGTATGCAGCGGGAACATCGGCACTTTGATGGCAAACGCCAGCGCAAAGGCGAGGAACAGCCACAACTGGGTCTGGGCAAACAACTGCCGCTGGGCCAGCAGGTCATTCCACGCAAAACTGCCCGCCTGCAAACCCATCACCAGAATGGCCAGCAGCATCAACAGCGAACCAAACATGGTGAACAGGAAGAACTTGACCGCCGCGTACACGCGCCGTTCACCGCCCCACACGCCGATCAGGAAGTACATCGGCACCAGCGTGAACTCCCAGAAGATATAAAACAGCACCAGATCCAGCGCCAGAAAGACGCCCAGCATGCCGGTTTCCAGCAGCAGGAAAAACGCCATAAAACCTTTGACGCGTTCTTCCACAGCCGACCAGGTCGAAAGGATGGCAATCGGCGTCAGAAAAGTGGTCAGCAAAACCAGCAGGATGCTCAGCCCATCCACGCCCAGATAAAAATCAATCGAAATACCGCCCACCCGCAACCATGAGGTACGGTAAACCAGTTGCAGGTCGCCTCTGGCGGGGTCAAACTGGGCCAGCATCGCCAGCGAAGCGCCAAAAGTCGCCAGCGAGGTCAGCAGAGCCGTCCAGCGGATGGCGTTTTTCTGCTCCGCCTTGAGGAACAGGATGATCAAAAACCCGACCAGCGGCAAGAAAGTGACTAGAAGAAGCGGATGAAGTCCAAAGATCATGAGAACTCCTCGATCCACAAGTTGAGAGCCTTAACGCAGCACCAGATAGGTGATCACCAGTACCACACCCAGCAGAATGGTCAAGGCGTAGGAGCGCACGTAGCCATTTTGAATGCGCCGCCATGACTGGGCCGTTGCCCGCATCAGGTTGCCCACACCGTTGACCAGCCCGTCAATCACGCCCTGATCCACCGGTTGAGCGAGGAACTGTGCCAGCCGCAGGTACGGCCTGACCACCAGCGCCTGATACAATTCATCCACCCACCATTTGTTTTCCAGCGCCAAAAACAGCCCGTTAAGCGGTCTGGCAAGCGGGTCGGGCTGACGGGCATCGGCCAGCGGTTTACGCCCGTAAATCAGCCAGCCAACCAGCAGACCGGCCAGCGCAACCGCCAGTGAAATCAACGCCACCGAGAGAATAAACTTGGCCGGCTGCACCCCGTACAAACTGTGTTCCAGCCACTTTTCCAGCCAGTGAGTGGTGGGGAAGTTGAGCAAACCACCCACCGCCGCCAGCACCGCCAGAATGACCAGCGGGACGGTCACCACCGGCGGGCTTTCCACCGCGCCGGCCGCCGCTTCGCTGCGCGGCTTGCCAAAGAACACCATTGCCAGCTGGCGCGCCACATAAAAGGCGGTCAGGAAAGCCGCAGCGGTCAATACAACATACACCGCTGGATGATGGAGACTGGCATCTGCCAGAATTTCGTCTTTGGAAAAGAAGCCGGAAAGCGGCGCAATTCCGGCCAGCGCCAGCGCGCCAATCAAATAAACCCAAAAGGTGAGCGGCATTTTCCCCCGCAATCCGCCCATGTTACGCATATCTTGCGGGTCAAACGCCGCGTGATGCCCCTCTTCTGTATGGCTGCCGTGCGCCGCCGCATGTTCGTGGCCGTGTTCCAGACCCAAAATCACCGAACCGGCCCCTAAAAACAGCAGCGCCTTGAAGAACGCATGGGTGACGAGATGGAACATGCCCGCCACCGCCGCTCCCATGCCGACAGCCGTGACCATAAAACCCAACTGGCTGATGGTCGAATATGCCAGCACCTTCTTGATGTCATACTGACCCAGCGCAATCGTTGCCGCAAACAAGGCCGTGGCGGCGCCCACCCACATGACCACATCCTGCGCCAGCGCTATCTGCTGGTAGAGCGCTTGCGAGCGCGCCACCAGATAAACCCCCGCCGTGACCATGGTGGCGGCATGGATGAGGGCCGAAACCGGGGTCGGGCCGGCCATCGCATCCGGCAACCACACATACAACGGCAACTGCGCCGATTTACCGGTCACACCCAGCAGCATGAACAGGGTAATCGCCAGAATGACCCCCGGCAGAACGGCGGCTACCTGCGGCGCCTGCGCGAACACTGTTTCAAAATCCAGACTGCCAAAATTATAGAAAATCAAGAAAATGGCAATCAGCAGGCCAAAATCACCGATGCGGTTGACCACAAAGGCCTTCTTGGCGGCCTGCGCATTGGCAATCCCGCCGGCGCCCTTCTCGAACCAGAAACCGATCAACAGGTACGAACACAGCCCCACGCCTTCCCAGCCGACAAACAGCATCAGGAAGTTATCGGCGCTGACCAGAATCATCATGGCCGCCACAAACAGGTTGAGGAACACGAAGAAGCGGCGGAAACGGGCCGGGTCGCCTTCATGACGCACATCCGCGTGCATGTACCCTATCGAATAAATGTGAATCAGGGTACCCACACCGGCAACCACCAGCATCATCGTCACCGAAAGGGTATCCACCCGGAAGTTCCAGTCCGCGGTAAAATCGCCAATTGCCAGCCAGCGCAGCAAATGATAGGTGCCCCCCTCCGGGTGGCCCGTAAGACCAAGCGCCAGCAGTGCCGCCACGCCAAAGGATAAACCAGCCGCCAGACTGGCAATCACCCCGATGCCTTTTTCTCCCAAACGTTTACCAAACAATAAATTGAGAATGATACCCAGCACGGGGAAGAAAACGACCCACGGCGCAAGTGGTAATACCGTTTCAAAGTTCATTCAGTCTTCTCCCATTCCCAGAATGAAAGCCTGAAAGGCAGCAAATTGCAGAGGTATAAAGTCAAGTTTGCGCCCCCCTCACCCTTTCAGCATACTCATTTCATCGAGATCAATGGTGTGTTTGGCGCGGAAGATGGCCACCATCAAGGCCAGCCCCACCGCCACTTCCGCCGCCGCAGTGGTCATCACAAAAAAGACGAACAGGTCCCCATCCAGAATCTGGTGATAAGCAGAAAAGGCCACAAACACCAGATTGGCCGCATTGAACATCAATTCCAGCGACATGAACACCACCAGCGGGTTTCGCCGCAAAATCACACCCAACACGCCAATCGCAAACATGGCCGCGGAAAGGATCAGGTAATAACTCATCGGCATGGCTTAACCCTCCACTGGTGTTTCCGGTTTCTGAATGCCCGGTTTGGGGCGGGTGGGGCCCTCGTGCTTGGAAAGCAAAATGGCACCCACGGTAGCCGCCAGCAGGATGAACGCCGTGACTTCAAACGGCAGCAGGTAACGGTTGAACAGGATCATGCCGATTTCTGCCGGGCTGGCGAAGGTCTGCGGGATGATCGGGATGGCCTGCAGCGGCGTTGTGCGCAGCAGGTAATACAGCACAATCTCGGCCAGAAAGATCAACACCAGCAAGATGCCCAGCGCGCGCTGACCGCGCAGCGGTTCGGTCAGCGGCAGGTTCTCTGCGCCCAGCAGCATGATGACGAAAATGAACAGCACCATGATCGAGCCGGCGTACACCGTTACCTGCGCAAAGGCAATGAACGGCGCCCCCAGCGCCAGATACAACAGTCCCACCGCAATAAAGTTGACCACCAGAAACAGCGCCGAATACAAAGCGTTGCGGCTGACGATCAACCCAATTGCCGAGACAATCACCGTCAAACCCAGAATTCCGTAAACCAGCAGGACGCCAATATCCATTCGCTCGGTTTTCCTCCTTAATCCTGTGGATCCTGCATGACCGGCACCGAGCGGGTGTATTGACCCGGTTCGGTCTTTTGCGGGGTAGGCTTACCTCCCGGCGGTACCGGCTCTAGAAGCATGTCTTTGGTGTAGATGGACTGATGCCGGTCGGTGAAGGACAGTTCATAGTTATCACCCAGCACAATCGCTTCGGTCGGGCAGGCATCCTCGCAAAATCCACAAAAGATGCAGCGCAGCATGTTGATTTCATACGTACTGGCGTAGCGTTCACCCGGCGAGTATCGTTCTTCATCGGTGTTTTCCGCGGATTCGACAAAAATGGCGTCCGCCGGGCAGGCCGCCGCGCACAACGAACAACCGATGCACTTTTCCAGCCCGTTTTCGTAGCGTTTCAACACGTGCCGCCCCTTGAAGCGGGTGCGTACCGGCCGCTTGACCTCCGGGTACTGAATCGTAACCGGTTGATTAAACATCTCACGCAGTGTCGTCAACAACCCTTTGATCATACCTCTAACCTCCAGCAAACACGACCACCGCAGCCGTGACGATCACGTTCACCAGCCCAAGCGGGAACATGATCTTCCAACCCAGCTGCATCAGCCGATCATAGCGGATGCGCGGCAGGGTTGCCCGCACCCAGATCATAAAGAACAACCACAAAGCCACTTTAAGGAACAGCCAGTGCGGGCCGGAAGCGAACACCCAGCCAATCACCGGCAGATTACTCAACATCGCCAGCGGCGAGAGATAACCGCCCAGAAACAGCGTTGCCCCAATCATCGAAACGGCAATCATCTTGATATATTCGGCCATGAAGAACAGGGCAAATTTCATACCGGAATATTCGGCATGGTAACCGGCCGTCAATTCTTGCTCGGCTTCCGGCATATCGAACGGCGCCCGGTTGACCTCGGCCAGCGAAGCCGCCAGAAACAGCACAAAACCAGCCGGTTGCAGGAAGACGAACCACAAACCCTGCTGGGCGCGCACAATTTCCAGCATACTCATCGAACCGGTCAACAGAATTGGCCCAACAAACGAAAGCCCCAGCGCCAGTTCGTAACTGATCATCTGGGCTGTGGCGCGCAGGCCGCCCAGCGTGGCGTATTTGTTATTGGATGACCAGCCCGCCAGCGCAATCCCATACACTGAGATGGAAGTCACCGCCATGATGTAGAGAATGGCAACATTGACATCCGTCAGGTAAAGGGTGTAGGTCTTGCCGAACAGGGTAATGCTTTCGCCCCACGGGATGACCGCCGTCACCACCAGCGCCGGAATAACGGTGATGACCGGTGCCAGCGTGAAGAGCAATTTATCCGCCCCTGCTGGGGTTAATTCTTCCTTGAAAATTAACTTGATACCATCCGCCACCGGCTGCAGCAGACCAAAGGGGCCGGCGCGGTTCGGGCCAACCCGCGCCTGAATGCGCGCCAGCACCTTGCGCTCATACAACGTAACATAGGCAAACCCGCCGGTCAGCACCAGAATAATAATCAGCGATTTGATGACCCATTCCCAGAATTGTGCCGCTGTAATCATGAACGCTCCTTTCAATCCGCAGATGCAACCGTCAGGCGGTCTAAACGCACGGCAGCCAGCGCCGTGAGCTGAATACCCGTGCTGCGCACCGCCAGCCCCACCCCCGGCGGCAGCGTCTCGTCCAGTTCTACCTGTACCTCAGCGCTCCAGTCCGCTCCGCTCAGCCGGGCGGATTCACCTGCGTTCAGGCCAAAGGCGGCGGCTGTCTGCGGGTGCAGGTAGATACTCCGGCGTGCCAGCCGTTTTTCAAGCAGGCTGGAAGGCAGCACCGTTGTGCCGCGGTCATACAGGCGTGTGACCGGTGCAAGCAGGATCTCGCCCTCACCGGCTGTGATGGCCGCGCCGGTTTGCGCCTCAGGCGCCGCAGCCGGCTGAACGGCCGGCAGCAGCGGCAGTTGCACGCCCAGCCCTTGATGATTGTCGTAGGCCGTGCCGCCGTAATACAAATCGGAGCGTCCAATGATCGGGAACTGTTGGGTGACTTCTGCCAGACGGGTGTAGGTCAGCCCGGTGTAGGCCGGTAAAGTTTTGGCGAGACGCAGGAAGACCAGCGAAGCCGCCCGGCCTTCAATATCCAGCCCCAGCGCTTTGCCAATCCCGGCTGCCACCGCAAAATCGGGGCGGGTTTGCGGACGGGGCGGCAAAGCCGGATAGTAGCGCTGCACCCGCCGTTCACCGGAGGTGAGGGTGCCCTCCCGCTCGGTAAAGGCCTGCACCGGCAGCACCAGATCGGCCCGCCGCGCCGTTTCACTCATGAACAATTCCTGCACAATCACAAAGCCGGCCTCATCCAGCGCTTGCGCCAGGCGCGGGTCATCCCCGGCCGGGTCAGCCGCGGCAATCAGGGCCACCTCTGCCCTGCGCAGGGCAGCCGGCAGGTCATCCAGCGGGCGGAAGCCGGCATCCCACGCGCCCTGATCGTTGGCGCGCTGCCAGACTGCCACCAGCCCGTTGTTGATCTCACCCACCTTGCCGTGCGCGCTGACCAGCGCGGCGGCGGTCTGAGCCAAATCACGCGACTGCCTCAGCCCAAGCCCCTCACTGCCATACAACACCACCACGTTCTCGGCGCTTCGCAAGTCCTCTACGGCTGCCTGATACCTTTCCGGCACTTGCGCGCCGGGCAGGAAGGCCGCCAGCGCCTGAATTTCCTCTCCATAGGCATAG
>DLXG01000116.1 GCA_003448875.1 Anaerolineaceae bacterium | reverse complement strand
CACGTTCATTGCTTCCAGAGATGAACGTGCAGCAGGTTGTATGCTCAGGTCGAAAATATCATTGTAAAAAACAGGGGTTTCAATAGAAATCAGCGGATTGAAGGTGTCGTAATCCAGATCAGAGTTGATTTGGGGGGGAAGAGCGCCTCTGCCTGAATGCCATGTGGCTGCAACACGGAGCAAGGGAGTACTCAACTGGTCGGACTGGTCAAAGAGAACTAACACAATGCGGTTAATCTTCTCGTCGGTAATGCCACCGGCAATTGCCCGCACCATTTCGTGGTAATCACCCGCCAGAGCCAGATTGTGACTGATTTTGTAGAGGGTTTCGGTTTCGTCCAGTGAGGATCGTAATTGTTCGAGCAGGTCTTGACGGACGAAGGTATTTGACAAAGCATCCGCAGCGACTTGCAAAACGCCAATTTCATCGTTCTGCCACAGACGCGGCGATCTTTCTTCCAAAGCGATAAAGCTGGGTATATCCCGGTTGCCCGGAACGGCCAGTAGCAACATGGATTGAATTCCGCGCTGACGGAGGAATTCGCGCTCCCGGCCTTCAAAATCGTCTGGTTTTCCAGAAAACCAGCCTTTCTCTTTAAGGGCGCTTGCCCAGGTGGGGAATAAGGCTGCAGAGAGCGGTTGACGAACGACCAAATCCGAACCGGGGCGAATCTGTGGAGCAATCCAATGATCGGTAACGATCCAGTGTAACCCCTGTTCATCCTCGCGGGCGCTGGCAAAGTAAATGTAATCGCACTGGGCGGCTTCGCCCAAAAATCCTAACATGGCAGGAATGCCGCGCACGCCGCTTTCGGTCAGTGTGGCAACGGCCTGAGCCACGTTCGCCTGATAACGTTCGCGTTTTTCAATGGCTTGCAGTGCGCTGGTGACTTCTTGAAAGAGATCAGCATTTGCCAGTGCAATAGCAACCTGAGAAGCAATCGTGGAAAGAAGGTCGGCCTGAATGTCGCTGAAAAAAGCACCCTGCTCAAACTCTTGCAGGTAAATCACTCCCATCGCCCTTTCCGCAGTGACCATTGGGACAGCAAGCAGGGCAGTGGGAAGGGGGTTTTCGGGAGTAATTCCACGGCCAGATAAGGCTTTTTCCACATCCTGATTGATGCGTAAAACCTCCCGGCTGCGAATGATATAACTGATCGGGTCATTGCCCAGTGTTCTTGGCTGCAACGGTTGAGGTTTTGACTCTACCGTATGGACGGGAAAAGTGAGTGTTTGCTGATCCGAAGCGAGTAGAGCGATGGTTAAATTGCGGCAGTTAAGCAGTTGAACGAGAGCCTGCTGCAGGGTAGCAATGATTTGATCCCTATTGGTCAGGCGGGAGATTTGCTGTCCAATTTCGTTAAGGGCAGCCAGGTCTTTATTGCGGCGTAGAATTTCCTGCTCGGCGCGCACCCTTTCATTTAACTCTTGCTGGACAGCAGCATACAACTCTGCATTTTCGATGGCCAGACCAAGCTGGTTGGCAACTTCCTGTACCAGCAGCAATTCCTCTTCACTCCATCGGCGTTGTTCGTCATCCGCCATAATTTTCAGGATGCCGATTTCTTGCTGCCGCTTACGGAGAGGAACGGTAATTATCCCTGCGCGTTCGAGAACAGACTTCTGACGGGTCTTTGTGGTCGGGGAGGCAGGCTTTTTGGTTTTAGATTGAAATTGGGATTCTGATGAGGGCTTTATTTCGTTGGTGATTTTTTTCTCAGATGGCAGATCTTTGACAATAGGTGGTTTGATTGGCTCGCTTTCAACCAGTGGTTGAACAAAGCCACGAAAACCTCCATTTAATTGCGTTGAGCCAAGTTTTTTGAAGATAGTAAGACGGGCAGGAAGCGGATTGCCCTTCTTTGAAAGAAATACAACCGTGATATCTAACGGGAAATGATTTTGTTGTAAAGCATTCTGTAATACAGATGCTGAATCATCGCTCAAACCGAAAGATACCAGCGATTGACCGATTAACTCTGCGGGGGAATAACCCAAATAAGCCGTTATCGTATCTTCGCAGACGGTGTAGCAGCCATTTTCGTCAGTTTCCCAATTCCACGGTTTTAAAACCGGTGGCAGCGAGGTTTGAACAGGGGGCTGCTCAACCGTGTTATCAACGAGATTGGCGAACAGGTTTTCAAGCCGGTTGCGCAATTGCTTTTTCGACATATTGCAGGATCTCCTGTGCTAATTCGCGGTATTGCATGGCTGAACGGCTTTCTGGGGCATGATAAATGATCGGCAGCCCGGCAATTGAACTCTCTCGCAGACGGGTATCTACCATAATGACGGTATCCAGAACCCCCTTACCAAAGTTAACCCGTAATTGTTCAGCGAGGGTGCGGTGGATGCGGTTCCGGCGGTCGTACATCGTCAATAAAAGCCGGTAGGTGAGGTCAGGGTTGGTCTGCGCTCTGATCTGGCGAATCAAACTCATCATGTTTTTCAGAGCGTAAATGGAGAAGTATTCCGCCTGGGTTGGTATGATTAATAATTGCGAGGCGGTCAGGGCATTAATCACCATGGAACCTAAAAACGGCGGACAGTCGAAAATCACATAATCGAATTGCAATGAGAAATCGGCAAAGGATCGTTTGAGTGTAAATTCATAATCAGGAAGAGAGGGCAATATCCTTTCAATGTAACTCAAATTGTGATTGGAAGGGATCAGGGATAAACCCGGAATACCGGTTTCCCGCAATAGTTGAACGATGGGGATTTTATCGGTAATAGAATTGAGGATGGTTGCATGTCCATTGAGCGGGTCGGCTCCCAAAGCAAGCGTGAGATTGGCCTGCGGGTCTAAGTCTACCAGCAGTACTTGCTTACCCGTTTCCACCAGAGCAGCACCTAACGAAAGCGCGGTGGTAGTTTTGGCAACCCCGCCTTTTTCATTTGTAATGGAGATATAGTATGTCATGACTGCCCCTTCCTGCTCGAACCGTTGGATCCGTTATTTCCCTTTTTCGGAGTCTGGGAGACCTCGCCTGATGGGGGCGGTGAAATGGTCTCGGTGTTCTCTTTCCAGATGACCTGAGCGTGGCTGGCATTTAATGTCCGTTTCAATTCCTCAACGGCAATTTCGATCATGGTGTTCGGATCATTTGTGGAGCGTATCTTACTGGTAATTTCCAGTACACGGCGCTCTCGTTCAGCGCGGCGAATGGTTTTCTCCAGCAGGCGGGCGTTTTCCAGTGCCAGCCCAACCTGATCCGCCACCGCTTGAATCGAGCGAATTTCCTCGTCATTCCATACCCGATCCGCGATTTGATCATCCTCGATGTAAATGACACCGACGGTTTCACCTCTCAACCGTACTGGAACGGATAAGGCTGCCGGTTGATTTTCACTCGCTGGGCGGATGAACGTATTACCGGAGAGTAAAACGTTGGATACTTCTTGCTCACGAATTTCTTCCAAAGCCATCAGTCCGTGAGGTGTAGCGCGAAAGCCCAAAATTGGCCGTTCGCTGGCTTCCTTGAGCCATTCCTGCCGCAGATATAAGCGGTGTACACGTTGGGCTTCCTCCAATGCCTGCAATGTTTCTGTGTAAAGCCGGTTGTTGAGAATGGCGATAGCAATCTGGTCTGCCAGAATGCTGAATAATTCAATGTCTTCCTGCGTAAAGGCATTGGGTATGGTGCTTTGCACATCCAACGCGCCAATGACTTCATTGTTCGCTTTGAGGGGGAGCGCCATTTCCGAGCGTGTATGCGGTAAATCGGGGTTGTTAAAGAATACAGCATCTTTACCGACATCCGTTGCGATGCGAGCCTCACCGCTGCCGGTTACATACCCTACGATACCGACCTGACCAACTTTAAGGCGGTGCTGCCGGGCAAGCATTCGTTTTCCGCCTTCCGAATTGGCGGCGCGCAGAACAGCGTATTCCTTTTGTTCGTCCAACAGGAAAACACCCACGTGATAAAAGCCAAAGCGCTCGCTGATCAGGATGGTGAGTTGATTGAGCAGGCTTTCCAATTTTTGGGTCGAGACGATACCGCGCGCTACATCAGATACGGTCTGTAATTGACGGGTGCGGTACAGCAAGGCTTCGTTTTGTTGAGCCAGTTCCCGGGTTCGTTCTCGGACACGATCTTCGAGGGTATTAATCAGTGTTTTCAACTGGTTGGTCATGAAGTTGAAGGCTTGAGCCAGTTTTCCAATCTCATCGCCGGTTTCAACCTGTGCCCGAGCTTCCAGATCGCCGGATGAGATTTGCTCGGCGGTTTGTTGTAAGCGAATGATGGGACGGCTGAACGAGCCCGATACCACACTGGCAATCACCCCTACCAGACCGGCGATCAAAGTGGAAATCAGAATAGAGAGACGCCCCTGACGCGCAATCAGACCGGCAAATGTGGTTTGCTCGCGGACGAATACCAGATACCAGGGTTTGGTCTTCAAACGGGTAATAGCACCAATTTCCGGGTGATTGGGATCTTCAATGTGAAACTCCGCGGTAAAAAAGGGCGAGTTCAGGTAATTTTCCAGCCCTGCCGATAGAGCGACATCATTGGTGCTCATCTCATAGAGGGGTAAGTTTGGAACACGGTTGGACTGAATGAGTTTACCAATAACATCCGAGGGCAGCGGCATGACCAGTTTATAAATGTTATTGAGGATGAGCGTATCTGCCAGACGTAAATAATTTTCATCAAGCAAAATGGGATAGGAACGGATGCCTACCAGATTAACTTCCTGTTGTAATAATTCCTGCAAGATTTGGGCGTCAAATTTAGCGCGTAACACCCCAATCACCTGCTGGCGCTGGTTACGGATGGGACTGGAAAAGTAAATAAACCCATTGCGATATTTTGGATCGAAGATAACCGGTGAAGCATATACCTGGCCGGTTGTTGAGGGAAGGATGAAGTATTCGTTTTGAGATTCATCCTGCCCAATTTGGAGAGGGTTAATGTCCAAAACCGATTTACCCTCGGCATCAAGCAAGCCATAAGAACGGAGGTAGCGCTGCTGACGTGAAGATAAGGAACGTAAAGTGAGGCTGGCGGCTACTTCCTGCGTGCTGTTTGCGCGATAGACTGGAGAAAGAGAAAGATAATTTGAAAATACGCTCAAAGAGGCTTCACTGGAAATGGATTGTTTATTTTCTTCGAAAAATGAATCCACCTTGGAAGCGGTTTGCTGAGCAGCCAGTAAAAGCACCTGATTGGTTTGATTACGAAGTGCATCTTGAAAGAAGCGCGAATTGATGATCGAAATTACCAGCAAGGGCACAATCGCAATTGCCAACGAGATGGTGAGCAATTTGATACGGAGTGTGGCAGATAAAACCTCCAGCATCAGCAGGATGATGTAGATCATCAAGAGGATACCCAGAAGGACAGGCATGTATAACTCGATCTGAGGCAGCCTGACTTGTTGAAGAGGTAAAAAGTTCCCGGCAACGACGACCAGCAGAGCTGAAAAGAAAGCCAGGGTAATGCCAGTGTCCCGTCGCTGGCCCTCCAATGCGCCGGTTACCAGAAGAGTAAGAACCAGAAAGAGGATAATCGCGAGCGGAAGTGCAACATTGATAACAAGTGCGCTAAAAGCGATGGCAACAATAGAAATTGTCGGTGCAAGCAAAAAGGTACGCTTTTCGGCGACGTTTCTTTCGGGAAAGGTTGCGGCAAAAAGGGATGCCAGGAAGCCGACCGCACTGAAGAAGGTGAGCGCAAAAAGTTCCCAATAAGGCTGGTTGAAGGATGTGAGAAGAAAGATAAAACTTGTAAAGCCAAAAATTACGGCAGCAAGCCGGGCTATACCAGCGGCAAAGCGATCTCGGCGATAAGCCGGCTCTACACCCTCTTGTGAGATTATCCTCATAATATTGCTTTGATAGCCAATGTTCATGAAACCTCCCCTGGATAATCCCCGTTCTGCGTCTCGTTCGGTGGAAGAATTTGTACCACCACTTCTTTCAACCCCAGTTTTTGTCTGATTTGAAGAGCCGTTGTCTTGAGAATTTGTTCAAAATCGGTACTGGAGCGTACCTGAGTGGCAAGGTCACTGACCAGATGTTCCCTCTCGGCGCGGAGTTGTAGTTCTTCCAACAAACGGGCTGTCTCCAATGCAGAGCCCAAGCGTTCCGCAGTAGTGTTTAGCAGCCGTTGAATTTCTGGAGAGGGTTGTCCGCTTTTGAATTTGATATCGAGCATACCGACCACTTCGCCGCGGCTGCGTAAAGGCACCTGAATTGATTGAGGATCAGATTGATTGGGCTGGATGCGCTTTATAGATAAAATTGGTTCGAGACTTTTACGGTTGGGATCATAACGGAATCCGCGCGTTTGGCGGCTGCTGCGGATATACGACCGCCAAGACTTGCGTGTTTCGGTTCGGTAACCGCTTTCGAGGTCTGCCACAGTTTGCTGAAGCTGGTCGATCAGGCGGATGCGCTCCAGGGCTACCGCCAGTTGATTGGCAATGATTTGTAAGGATTGAATATCCACCTGAGTAAAGGCTTCCGGTTCGGTGGATTGTATGTCCAAAGCGCCAAGAACACGCTCGCCAATCTTAATCGGAAGGGCTATTTCAGAACGCGTCAGCGGGAGAAGCGGGTTCTTAAAGTGGACAGCGTCCTTTCCCACGTCCAGCGCAATGCGGGCCTCACCGCGAGCAACGACATTTCCGACGATACCTTCTTCGCCTTTCTTTAGCCGGTGTCCCTGGGCAAGCATTTTCTCCCCAGCCTCTCCCAAAGCGGAGACCAGCACAGCATATTCGTTTGCCTCGTCCATCAGGAAAATGCCTGCATGATAGTATCCAAGGCGGTCGCGGATGAGCTGGATAGTATTACGGAAAAGATTTTCCTGATCGGTTTCCATGGAAATTTGATGAGCAATTTCGCCGGCTGTCTCCATGAGGCTGGTCTGGCGGGTCAACAAACGGGTACGCTCTTCTATGCGGGCTTCCAGATTTTTCCTTTCTTCCTCCAGCATTCGGGCAAGTTCTCTTTCGGAAGAAGCGGCTTTGGTGTAGGATTGGATTAAGTGGCTGGAGATTACCGCCAGTACCCAATTGGCAAGCACAAAAGAGGCAAGCGATGCACCAAATGAGCTGAGCATTATCGGCTGAGGGTTAAGGCCGAGTGGCTGTAACACTCCGAAGTGCATTGTGATAGCCACAGCCACAATCAAACCAAGACTGATAAAAAAGATGAGCCTTCCGGCTTTTTCGTTCCAGAATGTGAAAGCAATTTGAACGGCTATCAATAATAAGAACAGCCCAATACTCTGTACTCCCCAAAGCAATGATACAGCCACGCCAATGAGCAGGAAATAGGTCACCAGTAAACTGACTCGCAGAGAAGCGGAAAGACTGCGGCGGAATGTAATGATCAGAATAGTAGCCAAAAATGGAGCAGCCAGTAAGGGGACAAGGGCTTGCCGGTTGAGAGCGTTCAGAAAGGCAATCCACAGGTAAGCGATCAGGCTGAGAATGCTGGTCAGGTTTAAGATGGGTTGGAGGGCATTGCTCAGGTCAATACCTTCCTCTTGCCGCGGTGCACTGGAGGATATGGAGAATAAGGGGCGGGTAGGGGGATTTTCTCTCATCCTTGAATTTCCTCCAAGCGGTCTTCAACCGGTGGAATTAACTGAACGCTCACTTCTGCTACGTTGGGAAGGTGACCAATCTCACGTAAAGCGGCTTTGAGGATCTGGTCAACCGTGTTTGCCCGCGAAAATTCAGCGGTCATTTCGCTCAGGCGCTGTTCTTCCAGTGCGCGGCGCTGGGTTTCCTGAATCAGGCGAGCGTTTTCGAGGGCAATGGCCGTTTGGGTGATCACGCCGTCAATAAATTCCATTTCTTCCGGGGTCAAACTTTTATTCCCCACATCCAGAGTCAGACTTCCGATGGTTTGATCCCGCAGGGTTAGCGGAAGGTGGATTTGATTGGATTGTTTTTCATCCTGAGCAGCAGATGGATTTTGAAAGGTGTATTCCATCTTACCATGCAAGGCAAGGGCATCCTCCCATGACTGCATCAGGTAGGCACGGTTGAGGGCGCGAATCTCTTCCAAATTTTGTTGAGTTTGCTGGAACAGACGGGCATTTTCAAGCGCCGTAGCAAGCGAGTCGGCTATACCCATCAAAATCCGAATATCGTCTTGATCAAATGCTTCTGACTGGGCAGATTGAATCGTCAAAGCACCCAGACAAACACCGCGGCTTACTATCGGTAAAGCCATCTCTGAGCGGGTGAGAGGGAGGTATGGGTTATTAAAACGAACTGCTTCTACACCGGTATCCAGAGCAATTCTCGGTTCTTTGCGTGCCGTTGCCCAACCAATCATTGAGTTGCCACCGACGGCTAGTTTATGACCGGCGGCTATCATCTGACGACCGGCGTCGCCAGTGCCGGCTTTCAGGACGGCAAATTCACCACGTTCATCTATTAGAAAGATACCCGCATAATACAGATCAAACTCTTTTTGAATAATTTCAACGGCTTGTTGTAATAATGTGTCAGGGTCAAGAAAGGTGTTGACGGCTCTGGCAATTTCTGCGGCTGTACGGATCTGATTCAAACGGCGCTGCAGGGCTTGGGTTCGTTCTTCGACGTTCTTTTCCAAATTCAAGCGCGCAGCATTCAATTGCATGGCCAACGTTCGTTGCTGCAACAAAGAGCTTTGCAAACCGTTGAGGATAGTGTAAATGGATAAAAGAATAAAACCCCCTACAATGCTGAAATGGATAGCAACATTCACCCAGTTGGCAAAACGCATCGAATTTAAGAGTGTTTCGGGTAAGGGCTGGCTCATACCGCCATAATTCATCCCATAGCCCATCCCCACCACGGTTACAAAAGTCAATAAAATGGCGAAAACACCGGCTCGAACTCCCCATAGCAAACCTGCAATGAATATAATGGCTAAAACATACGCCACTGCATTGCGCGTAACGCCGTAAACGACCATGTTTTGAACGGCCAGTCCATACAGAACAATCAGAATAACACCTGTGCGCAGATTGAAGGATGTTTTTCTGAGGAACGGCATTACTAGAGCAACCAGTAATGCTGCGGTATAAATAAATATGGATGTGCGGTCTTGATACTGGACTGCCCTTTGTATGGCAAGGAAGTAAATTACCGTTCCCCCCAGCGCGAACAAAAGCAGGGTCGTTTGTAAAATCCGCTCTCGCCAGGTGGCTAATTCACCCAAACGGGAGATGTGCGGAGGCGTATAAGCAGGGTTGATCTGGCGAATGAAGTTCATTTTCCGTTTGCCTCGGGATGATGACCGTTGTTATGGTCAACGGGGGTTTGGAATTGAGCGTCCTCACTCTCGAGCGGAAGCCCCTGTTGAAGGGGATTAATTTGAATATGGGCTTTGCGCGCACCAATGGCTTTGCTGATCTCACTTACCGAAGTGCGGAGAATGCTCTCAATATCTACCGAACGCCGAATCTTGCTGGTGATTTCGTAAAGCATCCGCTGGCGTTCAACCTGTTGGCGAATTTGATCAACCAGCCGGGCGTTGGTGAGGATGGCTCCGAGCGAGTCTCCAAGTGCACCGATGATTTCCTGATCATTTTCATCAAATCGTTCGGTCTGGTCGGATTCCAGCGAAAGAACCCCGAGTAATTCATCAGAGAAAAGTACGGGGACAGCCAGCGCGGAGCGGGTTTCGGGGTGAATGGTTGAAGATGTTTCACCAGCCGGCAGATGACTGAGGCGGATTGGACGCACTTCTCTGGCTGCGATTGCCGGCAGGTATCTGCTGTTTTGAATATTAAACTGGTTGATTTCCAATCCTTCATATCCAATAGCCGTATGCAGGAAGAGGTTGCCTTGCTGATCGGCAAGGTAAAAGGCAACCCGTTCTTCACCAAGCGCTGTCCGCAGGTTGGAGACTGTTCTTTGGATGGCTTCGCTCACATTTGCGCTGGTTGAGGCTGCCGTGGTAATCTGGTGCAGTAAGCGGTGTTTGACCAGATTTTCCTGAGCGCGGGCATACAGGCTGGCATTTTCAAGAGCCATGGACAGTTGATCCGCAAGGATTTCAAGGGTATGAATATCCTCGGTCTGGAAGGCATTGATGCGGTCGCTTTGCACATCCAGCGCTCCGATCACCCGGTTGGCGGTTTTTAATGGCACCACCAGTTCTGCCCGGGTATCCGGCAGCAGGGGGTTAGGATAATAATTGGGGTTTTGACGGGTGTTATTGGAAACAACCGTCTCGGCCCGGGCTACTGCCTGTCCAACCAAAGAACGAGAACCGACTGCCAAGCGGTGACCGGCGGCTTTCATTTTCTGTCCAATCTCACCGGAGGCTTCATGTAACACGGCATACTTGCCGGTTGGGTCAACCAAGAAGACTGAGGCATGGTAATAACCAAACCGCTCGCGAATCAAGTTGGTGGCGTTGATCAGCACCTGCTCGGCCTGCAGGGAGGAAGCCACATCGCGGGCAATTTCCGCTGCGGTGAGCAATTGTTGCGCCTGACGGTTACTCAGATTTTCGGTCTTCTTTAACTCCGTGATGTCCTGAGAAATGACCAGCAAGGCATAGGGGGTTTGATTAGAATGGTCAGCGGTTGAAAAAAGCGGTACGCGGGAGACCAACTCCCATAGGGTTTCTCCATTTTCTGCCTGATATTCAACCATCTCCCCGATCACCGGGATGCCGGATGAAATAACCTGCATATCTTTCAGATGGCGGAGACTACCGGCTTCACGGGGGATTAATTCTTCATCGGTGTAACCGTTAATCTCGTTGGCTGAAGAATGTCCAAGGCTGGCGATGAACGAGTTGGAAACACGCAGATAACGGCCATCCTGATCTTTGAAGTAGATCTTTTCGGGGACGTTTTCCAATAGTGCGTTGAGCAGGGTATGTTCCTGATCATAAGCCTGCAGGGTTGAGGTCATTCCCTCAACCAGCTGAGCATTACGGATTGAAATGGCAATTTGAGGGGCGATTGTTTCCAGTAAAATCTGGTCTTTTTCAGAAAAGCGCTCTTCTTTTTGGGTATCCTGAACAATGAGCGCTCCCAATACCTCGCCGCCCAGCATGAGGGGTACGCCCAACCATGATTTGGCAGGTTTCCCAATGATTTTGGCTCCAAGCCGCATAGCATCTCGTTCCACATCCGAAACTGCATACATGTACTTATAGGCATTCCAGCTGGCTGGCAGATCTTTGGGTTCAAACTTCAAAGGCAAAAGAAGGGATTTTCGATTTTGAATGATATAGGAGGTCAATCCCTCACCCAGCGGGAAGGGCGGAATAGAAGTTACTTTTCCATCTTCAAAGTGGTAAGGGAATTGGATGATTTGCTTGGCACTATCAAAAATTGCGATGGAGAAGGATAAATCCGCGCCCATTTGCTCGGAAATTTTTTGATGCAGCAGTTGATAAAGAGGCTGCAGACTGAATTCATTGCTGATGGCCTGACTGAGGCTGGTCAGGGCTTCGTAA
>DLXG01000247.1 GCA_003448875.1 Anaerolineaceae bacterium | reverse complement strand
GGTGCTTTCACAACTGGAAAAGATGGGGCATTCGGTTGCATATTTCGGCCCCCGCCCCGAAGCCCCGCCCGCTCAGCCGCAGCATTACTGGCCGGTCGTGGCCCGCCGCGTGGCGGAGGAAGTGGCCGCAGGCAAGGCTGACGAAGGCATTCTGTTCTGCTGGACCGGTACAGGGGTAAGCCTGGCCGCCAACAAAGTGCGCGGGGTGCGCGCTGCCCTGTGTGTGGATGCTGAAACGGCTCGAGGCGCGCGATTATGGAACAACGCCAACGTGCTCTGCCTTTCTCTGCGCCTGACCAGCGAGGCAGTTGCGCGTGAAATCCTGCAAGCATGGTTTAACACATCCTACCAGCCCAACCCTACCGATGATGCCTGTTTGAAACTGGTCGAAGAACTCGATCAATAACCCCTCTGGCGGGATATTCGTCAGGAATGGGAGATGATTTTCATCTAAATCCGCCATCTGTCTGACCACTTAAGGTACAATGACAGAGGGGGCCTCTCCCCGCATTTCCATAAAATCCCATCAACAACAGAACAAGGAGTACCTGTCATGAGTGAATGGAAAGTCTTGCTGACCGATGGACTTGAAGAAAACGGGCAGGCAATCTTAAGGCAATTTGCCACGGTAGACAACCGTTCGGGCATTTCGGCAGAGGAATTGTTGCAAATCGTCGGCGAATACGATGCCCTGATTGTGCGTGGACGAACCAAAGTAACCCCTGCCGTTTTCGAAGCAGGGAAAAACCTCAAAGTGGTCGGACGGGCCGGTGTGGGAGTGGATAATATTGATCTCAACGCTGCCAAAGCCAAAGGGGTAACCGTGGTCAACTCTCCCACCGCTACCACCATCGCCGTGGCTGAGTTAACCATCGGCCTGATGCTGGCCGTACTGCGTGAAATTCCGCGCGCTAATGCCGGCATGAAAGAGGGCAAGTGGCTGAAGAAAGAACTGGAAGGCGGGGAGCTGTGGCGCAAAACGCTCGGCATCATCGGTTTCGGGCGGATCGGCTCAGCCGTGGCCCAGCGCGCCAGTGCCTTTGAAATGAACGTCATTGCCTACGACCCCCTGCGCAGCCGCGAGGAAATCGAACAACGCTGCGGATGTTCATCAACACTGGATGATCTTCTGGAACAAGCCGACATTATTTCCATCCACACCCCCCTCAACGACACCACCCGCGACTTAATCAACGCCGATGCCTTTGCAAAGATGAAAGACGGCGTCTACCTGATTTGTGCAGCGCGCGGCGGAGTGGTGAACGAGGAAGCCTTGCTGGCGGCACTTGAATCGGGCAAGGTGGCGGGGGCTGGGTTGGATGTATTCGCAGTCGAACCGCCGGGAGTAACCCCGCTGGTGGCTCACCCGCGCGTGGTTTGCACCCCCCACATCGGCGCACAAACGGTAGAGGCACAGGTTCGCGCAGCCGAGGACATTGCTACCGAAGTGCTGGCGGCCCTCAAAGGCGAGCCGTTACGCTGGAAAGTTGCCTGATTTTTGGGTAGAATGGAGCGGGGATGGTCAAATCCCCGCTCAAATTTTTTTATAACGAAAGGATCACCCATGCAGGAAAAATTAAACCTCCTCAAAGAAAGAATTGCAACGATTTGGGATCTTTCGATGATTGGGGCACTGATGGGCTGGGATCAGCAAACCTACATGCCCCCCAAAGGCGCCGAGGAACGCGGCGAGCAGACGGCAACCCTCTCCCGTCTGGTACACGAAATGGCCACCTCGGACGAAGTGGGTAAATTGCTGGATGAACTGGTGCCTTATGCCCAGACTCTCGACCCCGATTCTGACGATGCGCGTTTGATCAAACTGGCCAAACGGGAATATGATAAACAAACCCGCGTTCCGGCTGAAAAAGTCGCTGAATTTGCCCGTGTAACCACCCTCGCACAGGGGGCATGGGTGCAGGCTCGCAGTGAATCGAACTTTTCCCTGTTCCAGCCGCACCTCGAAAAGATCGTTGAACTGCGCCGCGAATACGCCAGTTATTTTGCCCCTTACGATCATGTGTATGACCCCCTGCTGGATGATTTCGAGCCAGGCTTGAAAACCGCCGAGGTACAGGAAATCTTCGCCCGCCTGCGCCCACAACAGGTCGAGCTGATTCAGGCAATCGCTTCCCGCCCGCAGGTAGATGATTCGTTCCTGCATCTCAAATACGACGATCAAAAGCAATGGGATTTTGGGGTGGAGGTTGCCACCCGTTTTGGTTATGACTGGCAGGCCGGCCGGCAGGATCGTTCCGCCCATCCCTTTACCACCAGTTTTGGCATCCGCGATGTGCGCATCACCACCCGCGTCATCGAGGATCAGCTCCCCTCGGCTCTGTTCGGCACCATGCACGAGACCGGCCACGCTCTCTATCAGCAGGGCATTGACTGGAAGTACCGCCGCTCGGTTTTGGGCGGGGCTGCCTCACTTGCCGTTCACGAATCGCAGTCACGCATGTGGGAAAATCTGGTCGGGCGCTCACGCGCCTTCTGGCGCTTCTTCTACCCGCGCCTGCAGGAATACTTCCCGCAGCAGCTGGGCAATGTCAGCATGGAAACTTTCTACAAGGCTATCAACAAGGTTGAGCCGTCGTTGATCCGCGTCGAAGCCGATGAGGCCACCTACAACCTGCACATCATGCTGCGTCTTGAACTGGAAATTGCCCTGATGGAAGACACTCTGGAAGTCAAAGACCTGCCGGAGGCCTGGAACGCGCGCATGAAAGAATATCTGGGAATCACCCCGCCGAATGACCGCCTGGGCGTCCTGCAGGATATTCACTGGTCGGGCGGCATGATCGGCTACTTCCCCACCTACGCACTGGGCAACCTGATCTCAGTGCAGTTGTGGGAAAAAATCCAGCAGGATATTCCCGATCTGGAAGAGCAAATCGAGCGTGGCGAGTTTTCCGCGCTGCTGGGCTGGCTGAGGGAGAAGATTCACCGGCACGGCTCGAAATACGAACCACAGGAACTGGTTCAAAAAGTAACCGGTTCGAAAATTGACCCGCAGCCGTACATCCGCTACCTGACCACCAAATACCGCGATATTTACGGCTTTTAGGCGATGAAGTTTGGCGTCGTCCTGCCCACTTATGGCAAAGGCGCAACCCGCCTGAGCATTCTGGATACAGCGCTGGCAGCCGAAGAATTGGGTTATGACTCGATCTGGGTAACCGATCATCTGGCCCTCCCGCAAGAGGATGCCGAGCGTTTTGGCCACATTTTTGAGGCCGTTACCACCCTCAGTTATCTGGCTGCCAGCACACGCCAGATTCGGCTGGGCATTTCGGCACTGGTACTGCCTCAGCGCAACCCGCTGGAAATCGGCAAAGAACTGGCCACGCTCGACGCCCTCAGCGGCGGGCGGGTGATTCTGGCAGCCGGCATTGGCTGGTCAGCAGGGGAGTATGCCAATCTGGGTTACGATTTCCGTAACCGCGGCAAACGCATGGACGAGGCCCTCAAAGTACTGCGTACCTTGTGGCGGGGCGGCAAAGTGATTTCCTTCAACGGGACTTATTACCGTTTTGAAAAAGTCGTCCTTTCGCCGCCCCCCGTTCAACCCGGCGGGCCACCGATTTGGGTAGCAGGCGATTCGCCGGTTGCGCTCAAACGCGCGGTGTATTACGCCGACGGCTGGCACCCCAATACTCAGCCGGTCGAGCAGATCCGCGCCGCGCTCGAATCGGTGCGACCGCTGCTGCTCAACCGCCCCTTTACGGTGTGCATGCGCGCCCGGCTGCAATTCTCAACCGAACCAGAGCCGGGCCAGACATTCAGCGGCACACCTGAACAAATTGCCGGTCAATTACGCGAATATCAGCAGGCCGGCGTGGATTATGTGATATTCTCTTGCAGTGCTGAAACGCAGGGGGAACGCGAACGCTGGCTGAAAATCTTTCAAGCGCAGGTCAGGCCGCTGGTATCATAAAACATTACTTATAGCCGCGCTGTTGATCTTTTCTAGCGCACGCGGCGCTTCCATTCTTCCTTTAACTGTAATTGTTGTGGGCTTTCTCCCGAAGGCAGACCGAGAAAATCGCTCATCAAGCGGTTGAACTTGCTGCTGTCATCCAGCATCACAAAATGGCCGCCTTCTTCAAACTGGATCAAATGAGCGTGCTCCGGCAATTTTTCGATCTGATCCAATCGCGGCGGCTGTACCAGAGAGTCACGCCCGCCGTGCACCAGCAGACAGGCTGTATTCAACTTTGCCCACAAACCGCCGGCGTATTGCAGAACCACATCGCTGAGTGAGCCTTCGATGGCCGCCGGGTCGGTCTTGGCGGCATCGGTGGTAACCGGTTCGCTGAGCGGGGTTTTGCCCAGCAAACTTTCTGCCAGATCAACCGGAGAGGTATTGCGCAGCCGCCCGCTGATCATGTTTTCATCCAGCGGAAAACCCACCGCCATAACCCGATCTACCACGCCCGGATGACGCAGGGCAAACAGCAGACCAACCAGCGCCCCCAGCCCATGCCCGACGATGGCAATTCTGCCAATGCCAAGTTTTTCCAGAAATGCCTCAATCAAGCCGGCCTGCGCTTCGAGGGAATACTGGCGATTCTTGGCAGTATCTCCAAAGCCGTACAAATCCAGTGCGTAGGCGCGGTAGCCGACCGAAGCAGCCTGCATCATCGGTATCCAGTAACGCCACGAACCCACCCATGAATGCAAAAAGAGGATCGGACGACCGCGTCCCAACACCTCATAATGGATGATGTCCTGCTCAATCAGGATTGCGCTCATAGCGATTTCTTCTGCGAAAATCGTTCCAACAATTCCGCCACCCGGCGGGTTAATTCATCGGGGGCAAACGGTTTCAGCAGGTATTCACTGGCACCGGCCTGCAAACCCTGTTGGATCTCGGCTTCCTGCCCCTTGGCAGAAAGGAACACCACTGGAATATGGGCAGTCTGCGGGTCGGCCTTGATGCGCTGACAGGCCTCGTAACCGGTCATGCGCGGCATCCGCACATCCATCAAAATCAAGTCCGGCATCACACTGGGAGCAGCCTGCCAGGCTTCCTCGCCATTGCTGACGGTAATGACCGTGTGGCCGGCAAATTGTAGCGTAAACGAGAGCAAGTCGCGGATATCCTTTTCATCCTCAGCCACTAAGATTTTTGCCATTTCCACTCAACCTTCCAAAGGATAGATTGGCAGGGTAAAGGAAAACACACTGCCCTCACCGGGTACACCGGTGGAAGAAAACCAGATACGGCCTTCCTGCATCTCAACCAGAATTTTAGAAAGAGCCAACCCCAGACCGGTGCCGGGGGTCGCCATCACCAGCGGACTTTCACCGCGGTAAAAACGGTCAAAAATGCGGGCATGATCTTTGGGCGGGATACCAATCCCGTTATCAATCACATCCACCTGCACCTCATGTTCGAGAGCCGAAAGCCGCACAGTCACCTGTCCGTTTTCGGGGGTGTAGTTGAAGCCATTGCTGACCAGACTGCGTAAAATCTGCAAGGTTCGCTCACGGTCGCCGCGCGCCAAGGGCAAAGAAGACTGTGCTTCCAGCGAAAACTGCATCGGCTTACCCGTTTCCTTCGAGCGCTGACGCATTTCTGCCAGAATCTCCTCTGCCAGCCCGCGCAGATCCAGCGGCTGAGCTTCGAGCATGACCTTGCCGGATTGAATACGGGAGACATCCAGCAGGTCATTGACCAGCACCGTCAAACGCTCCGCATTTTCCCGCAAAATCTCAATGAAGTGGGCCTGTTTATCGGTCAGCTCGCCGCCGGCGCCCATCAGCAAAATATCGGTATAGCCTTTGATAGAAGTCAAGGGCGTTCGCAGTTCGTGGGAGACATTGGCAATAAACTCCGATTTCAAGCGTTCCACCTGAACCTGATGGGTCATATCCCGCAGAATGGAAACCGTTCCAAGAAATTCATTGCGCCAGATAACTGGTGCCAGATGCAGGGCAACCACCCGGCCATTGGTGAGGGTGATCTGCTCGGCATAGGCTTCTCCTGCTGAGGGATAACTTCCCTCCGACCAGCGCTGAATCATACTGATCCACTGGCTTCCGCTGCCTTCAAATGAGGGAGCAAGGTGTTCAAGTGGTTTGCCGATGACCTTGCTGCTCTTTATCTCCAAAATGGCTTCGGCGGAAGCATTGAACAGCGAAATGGACTGGTTGACATCCGTTACAATCACACCATCTGCCACCGCTTCCAGAATACC
Organism: Anaerolineaceae bacterium; assembly: GCA_003448875.1. GTDB lineage: Bacteria > Chloroflexota > Anaerolineae > Anaerolineales > Anaerolineaceae > Bellilinea. Next base: position 2,648 of record DLXG01000247.1, on the reverse strand, counting down.
GCGCGAGCGGGAAGCCTCGATTTGCTGGTCGCGCAGCATGGCTCCCAGGTTTTCAGCCTGATCGCGAATTAAACCGAACAACTCCGCGTTATTGAGGGTAATAGCAATCTGACGGGCAATCCCCTCCAGCAGGCCGGCCTGCTCCGGCTGGAAATGCCCCTTAGCCTGATGCAGCAGCATTAAGGTTCCCAATGACTCTTCACCCAAAATGAGCGGAATGGCTGCCACACTATGGTAAGCAGGCGAATGACCCGCCTCAGCCTGCCAGCGTCCGTCCTGATGGACATCTTCGATCCACAACGGTTTTCTGACCCGCATCAGATACTGGTGAATCTGATATTCAATGCTATGTCCTTCTGCGGATGAGGAACTTTCCAGATGTTTGCCAACCTGAACGACCACTCTGCCCGCATCGCGGAGAATCAAACTTTCCTCAACTTCCAAAGCCTCATTCAAAACACTCAATGAACGGCTGAGCACCTGATGAATATCCAGGCTGGCCGAAAGTTCTGTGGTCACTTTGAGCATCGTTTGGGATTTGCGATGTTCCTGACTCAAAGCAGCCGTTCGCTCCTCAACGCGGCGCTCAAGGTCTTCTTTGAGGGTACGAATTTCCTCGAAGCGGCGGGCATTCTGCAAGGCAATTGCCGCCTGATTGCTGATCGTCCGTACCAGTTCAATTTCCTGTGCCGAAAACCGCTTTTTCTCTGCGGATTGCAGCAGCAGCCAGCCGGAAATTTCCTGTCCGCTGATCAGCGGCACAATGACCAGCGCGCGCACGCTGCGGCTGTCCAGAAAAGCCGACCGCCAGCCGTCCAACTCCTCCTCTGCCTGAACATCTTCGGTGTTGAAAACTCCCTGTGAATCGCGTAACTGCTGCACGAGGGGAATCATCGGCAACTCAAGGGGCAGGGCATCTTCAGATGGCGGGCTTTCTGCCGCCAGAATCAACCGCTCCTCATCGTCAATCAGCAATGCCCCGGCCCGCGAAATGTCCAGCGCGGCAGCCAGCCGTTCGCAGGTCAGTTGCAGAATGGGGGACACTTCCAGCGACGCCCCAAGGTCAGCCGAGAAGCGGTTGAGTAAGGCTAACCGGCTGGATCGCTGATCCAGTTCGGCAGCCCGCCGTTGGCTTTCCTCAAACAGGCGCGCATTTTCTAAGGCCACCGCCGCCTGCCCGGCAAAGGTCAGAGCCGCCTGAATGTAATCCTCCGAATAAAAATTAGCATCCCGCTTTTCCAGCGCAATCACGCCAATCAACTCGGATTTGGCAATCAGCGGTATACCCAGCCAGGAAAGATATTCCGGTACCAGCAGGCGGGTAAAGCGGGAATCGGATCGTACATCCGGCACCGAAATGGCCGCCCCGGAACGGCTCATCTCCTGAAACAGGACACTATCCTCCACACGGGCGGTCAGGCCAAGGCGCGCCTGATCATCATCAAAACCGCGTGCCGCCGCCACCTCGATCAAATCGCCCTTGCGCAGCCAGAGAGTTGCCGTATCGAACGGCACCACCTTTTGCAACTGCTCCAGCAGGCTGGCAATCAGGGCATCACTTTGCAGGCTGGAGGTGATGGTCGAAGAAACCTGCGTCAGCGCCTGTAATTGGGCCGTACGCTGTTGAATCGAGCGGAATAAGCGCGCATTTTCAAGGGCCAGGGCGGCCTGCTGCGCCAGCGAGAGCGCCAGACTTTCATGTTCGGTGCTGAACGCTTCGGCCTGGTCAAAATTTTCCAGCACCAGCACGCCCATACAACGTTCGGCAAGACGGATGGGTAAAGCCAGTACCGAGATGGGCAGCCTCGCCCGGCTGGCTTTCTGATAGCGAATCAAATCCTCGGCAGAGAGGTTGTAATCTTCGGCAAAATGAATCTCATTTACCCGCAGCGGATTGCCGGATTGAGCAACCCGTAACGGCAGCGGCGGCGGGGTGCGCTGCGGGTCGTAACGAATTTGCAGCAGAGCCTCTGCGTCACTGTAACCGCGGGCATGAACAGGAACAACCCAGCCGCCGTTCTCTTCAATTAACCCCACCCATCCGGCATCGGCAGGGGTCAGCACCTGCATCGCGCTTTCCAGCAGGTTTTGCAAGATGTGAACCGGCTCCAGAGTCCCCAGTTTTCGACTGAATTCGAGCAGCAAATTCACATCGCCCAAACGCCGGCGAGTTTCAGCCAGCAGTTCGAGATTTTGCAAACTGATACTGACCTGCCGGCAGAGCTGTTCGTAAACCTGCGCATCCTCGGCTTCAAACCCCTCCATCGGTTCAGAGCCGCAAACCATCACGGCAGCGCGTCGGTCTGATGAGATTTCAAAGGGAAAGACGGCAAAACTGCGGCTGCCCAGACCATTCAGTAAGGGTGTGCCGCGCCAGAGAGTATCTTCCTCCACCTGCGGGGTCAGGATTAATCGCCCATCCTGCAAGGCCTGACGCAGGGGGTTTCGCTGACCAAACAACGCTTCGGGGTTACTGCCGGCTGGAACTTCGCCGAGGACTTCAATCAAACGAGCGCCGGCTGCATCACTCTCAGCAACGAGGGCAGTTTGCAAGGCAAAATGTTCCAGCAAAGCCCGTCCCAGACTGAGCAGAGCAGCCCGGGTATCCTTCTGCAAACTGGCCTGAGCAGCAATCTCCAGCCCGGCGC
>DLXG01000014.1 GCA_003448875.1 Anaerolineaceae bacterium | reverse complement strand
GTCTTCTTCTTTGCGCAGCGTTTCTTCATTGAAGGCATTGCCCTGAGCGGTGTCAAACGCTGAATCTTTTCATTATGGGAGTGTTCCTATGACCAAGATAACCTTCATCGGCGCAGGCAGTTTGGGCTTTACCAGTGAACTGGTGCGCGACATCCTGACCTTCCCTATCCTGGAAGATGCTCACATTGCCCTGATGGACATCCACGCCGAACGGCTGGAGTGGGCGAAACGACAGGTGGAAAAACTCATCGCAACGGGCAATCGCCCTGCTACCGTATCCGCCACTCTGGACCGTGCCGAAGCCCTGAAAGGGGCGGATGTGGTACTGACCACCATTCTGGCGGGCAATACGGATGTATGGCGGCACGATATTGAAATCCCCAAGAAATATGGGGTTGACATCAACGTGGGCGACACGCGCGGACCGAGCGGCATCTTTCGCTTCCTGCGTACGATCAACCCGATGATGGACATCGTCCGCGATATGGAAAAGTACTGCCCCAATGCCGTCCTGCTCAACTACACCAATCCGATGGCAATGCTGGTATCGGCTATTCAGAAGCAAACTTTCATTACCGTTACGGGATTGTGCCACTCGGTACAGGGTACCGCTCAGATGCTGGCACGCTGGATCGGCGCACCTTACGAAGAGATAGATTACGTGTGTGCTGGCATCAATCATCAAGCCTGGTATCTGGAATTCAAATGGAATGGAGAGGACGCCTACCCGCTCATCCGTAAAGCGGTCAGCGAGCGGCCTGAGGTATACAACGAGGAAATCGTGCGCAACGAGATGTTCCTTGCGCTGGGCTATTACGTAACCGAATCCAGCGGGCATAACTCGGAGTACAACTGGTGGTTCCGCAAACGCCCCGACCTGATTGAAAAGTACTGTACCCACGGCACGGGTTGGAATCCCGGCGAGTACGCTTATATTCTCAAAGAATACCAGCGCAACGAAGCCACCTGGCAAGATCAGGTGCGTCAGCGTCTGGAGACACCGCTCACCCCGCAGGATTTACAGCGCGGGGAGGAATACGCGGCCTATATTATCAATGCGCTCAAAGGCGGGCAGCCCTTCAAGTTCAACGGCAACGTGCGGAATACCCATCTGATTACCAACCTTCCCGAAGGGGCGTGCGTGGAAGTGCCCGTGTACGTGGATCGGGCGGGCTTCCATCCAATTCACGTGGGCGCACTCCCGCCTGAATGCGCTCTGCTGACCCAACTCTCCAGCGGCATTGAGGAAATGGCGGTACAGGCCTCCATCGCCGGCGACCCGACGATGGTCTACCGCGCCATCTGCCACGATCCGCTGACGGCCTCGGTACTCTCGCTGGCAGAAATCCGTCAGATGACCAATGAGTTGTTTGCCGTTCACAAGGACTACCTGCCGCAATTCAAAGTTCACCGTGTATGAGGAAATGCGGCTGCGACACGCTCTTCTTTCTTGTCCTTAGTGTAATTCTCACTGTGGTGAGTTGTGTCCCCGTGCCGTCAGCTTCTACTCCCCCCGTTCGACATACGGAAACTGGAAAAATGACCACTGAACCGTCTCTTTACCCAAGTGTAAACTGGTGGCGCCCTGCTGCCGGCCTTACCTGGCAATGGCAGATCGGTAACAACGAGATTGACACCGGTGTGAATGTGGATGTATACGACATTGACTTGTATGTGGATCAGGCCGTGATTGATGAATTGCATGCCCGCGGGCGCAGGGTGATTTGCTACATCAGCGTCGGTTCGTGGGAGGACTGGCGTCCTGACAGCGACCTGTTCCCGTCCGAAGTTCTGGGCAAGGATTACGAGGGCTGGCAGGGCGAGAGATGGCTGGACATCCGCCAGATAGACAAACTGGCACCTATTATGCGGGCTCGTCTGGATTTATGCCGGGCCAAAGGTTTCGATGCGGTCGAACCCGATAACATGGAAATTTACACGAATGACACCGGTTTCCCGCTGACTTACACTGACCAGTTGAGATATGCTCTCTGGCTGGCGGAGGAAGCCCACCAGCGCGGGCTTGCCATCGGACAGAAAAACTCCGCGGATATGGTGGCCGATCTGGTAACGATATTTGATTTTGCCATCATTGAGGATTACTTCTACTACGGCGTTGCCGAAACCATGCTCCCCTACATTCGGGCAGGTAAGCCCGTCTTTGCCGCCGAATACACCGACCTGCCCGGCGATTTTGAGGCGTTCTGCCGTCAGTCCAGAGAACTTGGGTTCAGCACCATTCTCAAAAACCGCGAACTGGACGGCTGGGTGAAGTTTTGTCCATGATCCTTATCGAATCTCTATCACTGGAAAAGATATGAAAGAATTGAGTATTGCCAAATTCCGTTCCTTTCAAACCTGCGCTACGAGCCGCGGCACGTTTACCTTTTTAGCACTGGATCACCGCCAGAATCTCCGCCGCGCCAATCCACGCTTTGAAGACAACCACGAACTGAGCCGCTTCAAGCTGGAAGTTACCGCCGAACTGGCGGCTTTTGCCACCGGAGTCCTGCTAGACCCGGAAGTTTCTGCGGCCCAGGCGATTGCCAGCGGTGCTCTGCCCGGCACAAAAGGGCTGGTGGTATCTCTGGAGTCTACCGGCTACACCGGCGAGCCTGCGGCGCGGCGTTCGCAAATCCTGCCGGGTTGGAGCGTTGAAAAAGCCAAGCGGATGGGTGCCAGCATGGTCAAATTGCTGGTGTACTACCATCCCGACTCGTCCACCGCAGCGGAAATTGAAACCTTCGTTGCTCAGACCGCCGCCGAATGCCGGCGCTTCGATCTGGCGCTGATGCTCGAGCCGCTCTCATACCCCTTAAAGGGTGAGCGTCTTTCCAGCGAGGAAAAGCGCCAAGTCGTTCTGGAAACCGCCCGTCGTCTCACGGCCATTCCCGACGTGGACTTGCTCAAAGCCGAACTGCCCCAGTCCACCGATGACCCCGACATGAGCAAACTGGCTGACGCCTGCGCCGAACTGCATGAAAAAAGCCAGATACCATGGATTTTGCTCTCCGCCGCCTCTTCCTTTGAAACTTACCTGCAACAGACAGAGATTGCCTGTCGGGCGGGTGCCAGCGGTATTGCCGTAGGGCGCTCGGTCTGGCAGGAAGCCGTCTCCCTCGACGGGAGTGCCCGTTTGGATTTCCTGCGTCAGATTGCCCGTCCGCGCCTTGAACGCCTGAATGCGCTGTGCCTCGCGCTGGCGCGGCCGTTCACGGAGGTTTACCACGCCAGTGCGCCGTTTGACTGGTATCAACGCTATTGACCTATGCCTGAACATCTGCCTTCCTCATCCCGCCCTTTCGACCTGCTGGTTGCCGGAGAAATCAACCCGGACCTCATTCTGACCGGTGATGTTGAACCGGTCTTCGGCCAGGTGGAAAAATGTGTGGACTCGGCCACGCTGACGGTTGGATCTTCTTCGGTGATCTTTGCCTGCGGTGCCGCCCGTTTAGGCCTGCGGGTGGCGTTCATCGGCAAGTGCGGCGATGACCTGTTTGGCCACTACATGCTGGAAGCCATGCAGGAACGCGGTATTGACACGCGCGCGGTGATTCGGATTCCCGGCGGGCATACCGGCGTAAGCGTCATTCTCAACCGCGGCAGCGACCGAGCCATCCTTACCTACCCCGGTTTGATTAAGGCTCTGGCTGCCGAAGACATCCCCGACGACCTGCTCAAACAGGCGCGCCACCTCCACATTGCCTCTTATTTTCTGCAAACCGCCCTGCAAGCCGGTTTGCCGGACCTGTTCCACCGCGCCCGCCGGTCAGGGGTGACCACCTCGCTTGACCCGAACTACGACCCCGGTGCATCCTGGCAGGGTATCCGTGACCTGTTGCCGCTGGTTGATGTATTTCTGCCCAATCAAACCGAGGCCTGTGCGCTGACCGGCATGGATAATCCCGCCGAGGCCGCCCTCAGCCTTGGCAAACAGGCGGGTACTGTGGCGGTGAAAATGGGCGCTCAGGGTGCGGTGGGGGTGCGGGGGGAGTCGCTGGCTCACGTCCCCGCCCTTGCGGTGAAGGTAGTGGATACCGTTGGGGCGGGCGATTCCTTCGATGCCGGTTTTCTGTGCGGCTTTCTGAAGGGCTGGACACTGGAACGGTGTTTGGGGCTGGGAGCCGTGTGCGGCAGCCTGTCCACCCGCTCGGCGGGCGGCGTGGCGGCTCAACCCACCCTCGGTGAAGCGCTGGCTTTTCTCGAGCCGGAGGGCTAAATGGCGTTTGGTTCACCTCTTGTATTGCGGGAAATGGTTGCCCTTCAGAAACAGGGCATGGCGCGGGGCATCCCCTCCATTTGCTCGGCGCATCCGGCGGTATTGAGTGCTGCCTGTAACCTTGCCAACCGCAACAACCAACCCTTACTCATCGAGACCACCTGCAATCAGGTCAACCACGAAGGCGGTTACAGCAGCATGACCCCCGCCGATTTTGTCCACTTTCTGCGAAAAATTCTGGAACAGGAAGACTTATCCCCTGAAAAGGTCATTCTTGGAGGGGATCACCTTGGCCCCTATCCATGGAGAAACGAAACAGCGGAAAAGGCCATGGCAAAAGCGGTCGAAATGGTACAGGCTTACGTGCAGGCGGGCTATACCAAGATTCATCTGGATGCCTCGATGCCCTGCGCAGATGACGATCCTGACTTTCCTCTTCTTTTGGAGTGCATTGCCCAACGGGCGGCACGATTGTGCGCTGCCGC
>DLXG01000263.1 GCA_003448875.1 Anaerolineaceae bacterium | reverse complement strand
GACGCGGATTTTTGCGTCTTCCAGCACATCAAAATCAACCTTGGCGCGGGTGGCATCGCCTTTGCGTGTTTCTAATGAATAGGGCTGAATTGCATGCAATACATCCGCCATAATATCTGCAATCTGGATCATCTCGGCTTCCTTCAAGCCGCGCTGAGTAACCCAGGGCGTACCGTAGCGGATACCAGAAGCATTGAGAGCCGTTTTATCACCCGGAATGGTGTTGCGGTTAAGGACTATGCCGGCAATATCCAGAATGCGGGCTGCCAGGTCACCTGAAAGCGGTGTGCCGTCTTGACCAACAATTGTCTTGCAGTCCACATTTCCCAAATGCGTATCACTGCCGCCGTACGGGATGCGCAGACCGCGTTCTATTAACCGCCGGGTCAGAGCCTGACAGTTTTTGACGATTTGGTGCTGTAATTCGCGGAAGGAATCCGTTTTGGCAATTTTCAGAGCGGTGGCCAGTGCGGCAATAGCGTGCATGTGTGGCCCGCCTTGTTCGCCCGGAAATACAGCCCGGTCAATTTTACGGGCCAGGTTGCTATCGTGAGTCAGGATTACGGCGCTGCGTGGACCCATCAAGGTCTTATGGGTGGTAAAGGTAACTACCTGAGCGATGCCAACCGGCGAAGGAATTGCGCCACCGGCAACCAGGCCGGCGATGTGGGAAATATCAGCCAGCAGCACCGCGCCAACTGAATCGGCAATCTGTCTGAAGCGTGCCCAGTCCGGCACCCATGGGTAGGATGAATAACCAGCGATGATGATTTTTGGTTTGTGTTCTGTTGCCAGGGCCTCGACCGCGTCGTAGTCAATCTGTTCAGTCTGCGGATTGACATTGTAGTGAATGACATTGTACAGTTTACCCGATCGGTTGACCGAAGAACCATGTGTTAGGTGGCCGCCATGTAAGAGATTCATGCCCAAAATGGTATCGCCGGGATTGATCAACGCGTGGTAAACCGCATTGTTAGCCGGCGCGCCGGAGAGCGGTTGAACATTGACAAACAATTGATCAGCAGTTACCTTTGGGGTAGCAAAAACTTCCGCACAGCGGCGGCGGGCAAGTGATTCGATTATGTCGGCGTATTCTACGCCTTTGTAATAACGCGGATCGGAATAGCGTCGGTAGTGGGAAAGGCGGGCGGTGAAATCGAGAATTTCATCCTCGCTCATCCAGCGAGTTTCTTCATCCGGGTAGCCTTCGGCGTATAAGTTTTGAAAAACCGAACCTAAGGCTTCCCGAACAGCCAGCGGTGCGGTGCTTTCACTGGGAATGAGGATCAGCTTGCGATACTGGCGCTCCGTTTCAATTTGAATAAGGTCGAAAACGGCAGGATCAATGTCCTTCAATGCGCCACGAATCAAGTAATCAGCCATTGACACTCTCCTCTTTTTCCTTTGGTTAGATTGTTAAGTTGCAGCGCAGCCGTGCCCATGCGGTGCACCGCGTCCATGATTATTGTAGCCCGCCGGAATATTGGGGTCAAGTCCATTCATCCTGAACTAGGGTGAAAGTTGTAACCGATTATTGATTGGGAGTGTGTTTTTCTAACCAGTTCAGGATAACCTCAAATACGCGGTCTTTATCCGGCTCGTTGTGTAATTCATGATACCCGCCTTCCCATTCGACATAGGTGATGTATTCGGGATTTTTTTTGGCAAGCTCACGAGAGCCTTCAACAGCGGTTAGTTTATCGGCATTGCCGTGAAGCAGCAGAATGGGGATTTTGAGTTGATTGCCATTTTCCCGGATCCATTCGCCGGTTTCGATCAACTGAATAGCCAGGCGCGCGGAGATCCAGGGATGAACGAGCGGGTCATTTTTGTAGGCTTCAATGATTTGAGGGTCTCTGGAAAGCCCTTGAACATCCAAACCATTGTTCAGAGCGGTGGAAGGCACAAGCCGGTTAAGGATTTTTCCAAAAACAAGCATAACACCGGGGTCTGAAACGAGTTTGATGCCGGGCGAGGTTACAATTGCCCCTGTAACCGCTGGTTTTCGATTTAGTAGGTAAGCCAACACAATACTTCCTCCCAGAGAATGCCCGTACAAAAAGAGAGGAAGGTTGGCGTAGTTTTCTCTGCTGCGGTTCAGGAGTGTATCCAATTCTTCAAAGAAACACTCGTAAGAATCGACGTGCCCCCGTTTACCACCGGTTTGGCCATGACCGGCATGGTCAGAGGCAATCACCGCGTAACCATTCTGATTGAATATTTGAGCAACATGACGGTACCTGCCGCAGTGTTCACCCAAACCGTGTACGAGCACAATAACGCCTCGCACAGGCTGATCAGGTCTCCATTCAATCCCATAGTAGGTAATCCGGTGGTCACTTTCCCAATTAAATTCGAAAACGGTCATGGAATCCTCAGAAATCAGTATGCTACTCTAATAGTTTATACCGATGATCCAATTCCGGCAAGCCGGATGATGGTAAAATCATTCCAGTGTGTGCTGGTTATTTTTCATCCTGAGGTGATTCCAAATGGTAGATCCGAGAATTGAAAAATTGGCAGATATGCTGGTCAATTATTCCGTGGCAGTACAACCGGGTAATAAAGTGTGGATTCGCGGCGGTGTGATTGCTCAACCGCTGTTGCTTGAAATTTATAAAAAAGTTTTGGAAGCGGGTGGTTACCCGTATTTGACTCCCACTTTCCCTCAAGCAACTGAAATTTTTTACAAAACTGCCAGTGAAGACCAACTGAAATTTATTGATCCGCCGCGTAAGTTAATCATTGAAACCTATGACTGCTCGATCAATATTCTGGGGGATGAGAACACAAAAGCATTGACCAACATAGACCCGCGAAAGATGGTGATTGCATCACAGGCTCAACAACCAATTTTCAAAACCTATCTGGAACGAGCCGCAAAAAAGGAATTCCGCTGGACACTGGCTCAATTCCCTACCAATGCCCATGCCCAGGACGCCGAGATGAGCCTGGAGGAGTATTCTGATTTTGTGTTTCAAGCGATGATGCCCGATTTCAATGATCCGGTAGGGTATTGGAGGCGATTCTCTGCCCGTCAGCAGAAAATTGTTGAATGGCTCAATGGTAAAAAAGAAGTGCATGTGATTGGCAAAGAAACCAATTTGCACTTAAGCATTCAGGGGAGAAAATTTATCAATTGCGATTGCCACGAGAATGTACCGGATGGTGAGGTGTTCACAGGGCCGGTTGAAGATAGCGTGGAAGGGCAGGTTTACTTTTCATATCCGGCAATTTATGGCGGCCGTGAAGTAAGCGGTGTGCGCTTGTGGTTTGAAAAAGGCAAAGTTGTCAAGGCGACGGCCGAGAAGAATGAGGAGTTTTTACTCAAAACTCTGGATACCGATGAGGGGGCACGCTTTGTGGGTGAATTTGCTATTGGTACCAACGAGGGAATCACCCGCTTTACCCGAAATATCTTATTCGATGAAAAAATTGGCGGCAGTTTTCACATGGCGCTGGGGGCCAGTTATCCCGAAACAGGGGGACAAAATCAATCTGCTGTTCATTGGGACATGATCTGTGACTTAAGAGAGGGCGGTGAAATCTGGGTGGATGGACAGCTGTTGTATAAAAATGGGCAGTTTGTGATTGACCTTGGCGAATAAATCTTATCATGGCAAATCAATCGGAACCCGTTACAAACCTTCAATCCGAACTTCTTGGTCAAAATCGCGAGGAGGGCTGTCTGCCGACCGCCCTCTTTGTTTTCTTTCTGATCTGGGTCGGGGTAATCAGTTTCGCTGCCCTGTTGGGAATGTGGCTGTTAGAAAACCTGTTGTTTGAAGGATCGTTGGGCTTACCTGATGTGCGCGGTTGGGTTGGTTTCGGGTATCTGTTTCTGGTTGGATTGCCTCTGATCGTTTTGGTCTGGCTAAAGGGAAGATTTCAAAGTTTTTACCGGGTTTTGGGTTCAGTCGTAGGTATCGGTTTGTTGATGCTGCCAGCCAGATGGTTATTCCTGACCGACTTTCAAACCGCCGCCGTAATTGTGCTTGCATCTCTTGGAATTGGGATCTGGGTAATTTCTAAATTGCTTTCCCAATCCACTGATAAATATGGCCTATCTGGAGTTCAAAGTAGTTTCCACCTATCCATTCTTGGGTTAATTATTGGGTTGAGCTGGCTTCCATATGCTCTCTGGGGAGCATTGGGCTCACCGGTGGATGTGATCTTGGGTGTGGCAGTTGGAGGATTACTGGGCTGGTTGATGGCGTTATTACTGGATTTGTATGTCAGTTTGTACCGTTCTGCTCATCCATTCAACCATTCTCCATCGCTGTTCCTGAAAATCCTGTTGCTGGTTAGTGCAGGCGTGATTTTGGCAAATAGTATTCCTCTTGTTGGTTACCAATTCAGCCTGACCATCCCTTTAATTCTCAGCGCACCTGCCATAGTGGCGATCAGCACTATATTGGAAAATGCTTCATCTGATTTGCGGCGCAGGGCAGTGGCTGTCTTCGGGGGGGCCGCAGTGTCTCTGCCGTTGATCTTTATAGACGGTGATGAGTTGATGCTGGTGATCACTTCCTCCGCAGGGGAATTGATGGGATATGCATTGAGGATGGCATTTTCGCATGGTCTTATCTTGTTAGTCACGGGAATTGCCGGGCTAATCTTTCTCGGAAGATTAAAAAATTCGGTGATTGGCCGCTGGATATTGATTCCGGCTGGAATGGTGTGGGTAATTGGTTTGGCGGTTTATTTGATGTTTGGGCAACCCGGTTTTTATGGGGAACAGTTTTTCGTCATATTTCGTCAGCAGGTAGATTTCACACGGCAGCCTCTTCCAGCTAACCCCATTGAACGGCGCATTTTCGTTTATCAAACGCTGGTGAGTCATGCCGAAAGAACCCAAGCGGATATTCAGAATCAACTTGAGCGGCTCAATATAGGCTACCGTTCGTATTACCTGGTCAACGCCATGGAAGTCAACGGCGGGCCGCTGGTCAAGTTGTGGTTGATGAGTCACCCAGCCGTTGAGCGTGTTTTACCCAGTCCACACCTGAGGCCTTTATCCCAGCCTTTGCCGTCAGCGAGGGGAAGCATTGAAGAAGTGCAGCCCAATCAGGATTGGAATTTGAAGATGATACGTGTGCCGGAAGTGTGGAGTGAGTTCGGTGTGCGAGGGGCGGGTATCGTAATTGGGTTGGCCGACTCAGGCGCTGAGTGGGAACATCCTCAACTCAAGGGACAATATCGCGGCAAGAATGGCAGTCATGATTACAACTGGCTGGACGTCTGGTATGGCAGCCCGTCTCCAACGGACACCAGCGGGCATGGTACACATACTCTGGGAAGCATCCTTGGAAAAAATGTGGGTGTTGCACCGGAGGCGCAGTGGATTGGCTGTGTCAATCTGGCGCGTAATTTGGGAAATCCGGCCGTTTATCTTGAATGCTGGCAATTTTTATTTGCTCCTTATCCGCAAAGAGGAAATCCATTTCGGGATGGCAGACCAGAGTTAGGTGCTCAAATAATCAATAACTCATGGGGTTGCCCGGAGGTGGAAGGGTGTGACCCGGCTGTGTTTTTGCCGGCGGTGCGGGCACTTAAGACGGCAGGTGTGTTTTTGGTCGTTTCGGCGGGTAATTCGGGTTATGCCGGTTGCGGCAGTGTGGATGCACCACCAGCGATATACGAGGATGTATTGACAGTAGGGGCGGTTAATCGCAACGGGGATCTGGCTGGTTTCAGCAGTCTTGGGCCGGTTCTGGTTGACGGCAGTCAGCGGTTAAAGGCGGAGATACTGGCACCTGGGGAAGAAATCCTCTCCTCTTACCCAAACTCCACTTATGAATTGGCAAGCGGAACCTCGATGGCTGGCCCGCATGTAGCCGGGGTAGTTGCTCTGATGTGGTCGGCAAATCCAGCCCTGATCGGACAGGTTGACTTGACTCGTGAAATCATCTTTGAGACTGCCCAAACTTATCAAGGAATTTTGCCTGAATGTGTGGAAACTCTTAGCCGTCCGGCGCAGGGAATTGGTTATGGGATTATTGATGCCTATCTGGCAGTCAAGCGGGCTAAAGAAGTTCGATAGAAAAATATCCCTTGATTTTTGTATAATAAAGTTGAGTAATAAAAAATGTTTACAGGTCTTGGATTTCTTAGATTGGGGTTTCAGGCAGGTGAAACCTTAATCAAGTTTTGGGGTTTATTTAATGCATTGATGAAGCGGGCAGGGTTGACACCGTGGAAGAACTAAGTGACGCCGAAGTCATCAGCCTTGCATCCGAAGGCAATCAAGAAGCCTTCAGTGTACTTTACCAACGGTACGTAAAACGTATCTACAACTATATCTATTATCGCACCGGTAGTGTCCATGATGCGGAAGACCTGACGGAAAAAGTCTTCTTTCGTGCCATGAATCACATTCATAACTATCGTAACCGCGGCTTACCTTTTTCGGCATGGTTATACCGCATTGCGCACAATCTGGTAGCAAACTGGCATCGAGATAACAAGAGACGCAAAGAAGTTCCGCTTGAAGATCACGCCTACACGATTCGGCATAGCGGAGAACATCCTGAAAGTGCGCTGGTTAGAGGGCAGGAGATTGAACATCTGGTCAGAGTCTTACAAAAATTACCGGAAGATCGGCAGACCTTGATCATTCTAAAGTTTGTGGAACGTTTATCGAACGAAGAGATTGCTCAAATCATGGGAAGGAGTGAAGGTGCTATCAAAAGTTTGTATCATCGCACGTTGCTTGCCCTGCGCGATGAGTTGGATTTGCCAAGTAAGGAGTGAGAAGAATGATTAAGATCGTAACAGATGGATCGGCGGATATGCCGGAAGGCTGGGAAGAGAAGTACGACATCAAGATCATCCCCCTGTCCATCGTCATGGGGGATCAGACTTATCTCCAATATAAAGATGTAACTTCTAAAAATTTTTACCAGCTGGTGAAGGAGAAACGGTTCCCACCCAAGACTTCGTTGCCTTCCCCCTATCAAATCATGGAGTTTTATCGCTCCATCGCCCAAAAAGGGGAGGAAGTACTTTCCATTCATCTGGCGAGTAAATTGTCGGGAACCTTTGCAGCAGTCAAACAGGCTGCCGATGAAATTGCCGATGAAATCAAAGTTTACCCCTTTGATTCAGGTGCCGGATCAGCAGCGCTGGGATTCATGTGCAGGGAGGCCCGCCTGCTCAGCCAAAAGGGGTGGGAGATTCCGAATATTATTCAGCGTCTTGAGAAAATGCGTGATCGCCTGACGGTCATATTCACGCTGGAAAATCTGGAATTCGCCTACCTGAGCGGTCGAATAAATAAACTGCAAACAGCCCTATCTTCTCTTTTGAGGATCAATCCGATCATTGTCCTGAGGGATGGACTGTTGAATATGTCTGAAAAAGTACGTACCCGCCAGCGAGCACTGGATCGCGTGCTTGAAGAAGTACATCAGCGGGTTGGAGATAAAATGGCATCGTTGGCGGTTGTTCATGCAGCCGCTCCCGAAGCCGCACAAGCCATGGTCGAGAGGTTAAAGAAGGTTTTCCCAAATATTCGGGAGATTGTTGTGACCGAGTTGTCCATTCCGGTTGCCGCGCATCTCGGGCCAGGAACCATCGGGATTGTGGCTTATCCAGAAGTCAAGGATGAGGAGTGAGCATGATGCAGTCACCCGTGGCTCTGGATGGGTTAGAAAGCGATTTAGCCATGCTTTTCAAACCGGTTGAACCCAGTCCGGTCTTCGTCGAATCGTTAGCGGTTCGTTTGAAAAAGCCAAAACCGGTTCAACTGGAAAAGGCCGGCAAAGTGCCGTTGCTTTTGATGATGATCGGCGGTGGTCTGCTGATTGGTGTGTTGTTTTACTTGATTTTTCGCTTGATGCGCCTGTTGTTCCAAAAAGCCTAGCCGTTTCAGGCGACACCGAGCTTCTCTTTCAATTGCTGAACGGTTGGTTCAACTAAAATACTGCCGTCGGGAAAGACGATGGTTGGAACACTGCGGTTGCCGTTGTTGACCTGCTCAACAAAGCGGCGTCCATCCATGTCTGAGTCAATGTCAATATATTCGTAAGGAATTTTCAACTCATCGAGGGTTGCGCGTGCGCGGCGAGAAGTGTAACACCAGGATGTACCGTAAAAACGAAGCGGTTGAGTTAAATCAGTCAATTTGATCCTCCATCCATCGGTTAAGTTCGTTGATAAATTCTCTGGCTTGCTGCAGTAAGTCTACTTCGAGCGGTAATTGATGATCGGGGGTAACCCGCATCGTAAGAAGTTCAGCAGAGCGGCGAATTGGGGTGGGAAAATCTGAACTTTTACTGAAAATGTGGAGTGCATCCATTCCATTGATATTGTGAATATCCAGCCCGAGGTTTTGCAGACTGGCCAGAGCGGCAAAACCCGCTGCCCGGCGGGCACACACCCGTGCCATTCCTTCATTACCTTTTTGGCGGGCTTGTTCGGCGCGTGCCAGTTCTTGGTTAATTTGATCGAGTATATTACTAGTCAACACCGCAGGTAATTTTACCAGTAATGAGTGAGGAATTGGCTTAAACAACAAAATGCTTCCTGGTGATTTCTATAAAAACACCGGGAAGCATTTTATGAATTTTAAGTTGGTTACGCCCAGCCTTGATTTTTCACAAAGTCGGTGATGACGGGCAGATTGATATATTCGCCCTTGTTTGCCCGAATAGCCAGCCAGATCACCACACCCAACGTAAGGATTGGGCTGATGCAATTGACAATCGGAATGAAGGCGAGAATGGTGTTCAAGATGACCAGCACGATTCCCAATACCAATGCCTGCATATAATGGGCTTTAATGAATGGTCTGTTCTTTTTATCTTCCATGAGCAGGATGATAATGGGGATCAGGGGAGTTAATAAATAGGATAAGAGCGCCCACAAGCGGTCATCACTGGTGATGCCATCTGGAGAAAAGGAAACATCGGACATGGGTTAAATACCTCCTTGGCGAAAAAATTGAATTCAGGATAAGATCATTGTATAACGGTTTTAGAACGAATAAAAGTTAAAAGACGAGGCAAAATTTAATTTTGTGTTAAAATCTTCATTCGTGAATGAATACCGCATCGTTTTCATGGGATCACCAGAATTCGCTATCCCAAGCCTGACCGCACTTGCCCAAAATTACCGAGTGGTGGGGGTGGTTACCCAGCCCGACCGCCCTTCCGGCCGGGGCCGAACACTAACACCACCACCGGTTAAAGTTACCGCTCAACAACTGGGGATTGAAACTATTCAGCCTAACCGTTTGAAAGATGTCGGGGTGTGGGAAAAACTGGTTGAATGGGCACCGGATGTAATTGTTGTAGCGGCCTTCGGTCAAATCTTGCGGCAGAATGTGCTGGATTTACCGAAGCACGGTTGCATCAATGTACATGCCTCGTTGTTGCCACGCTGGCGGGGGGCTGCTCCCATTCAGGCGGCAATATTGCATGGTGATAAGGTCAGCGGGGTGTCTATTATGAAGATGGATGCTGGAATCGATACCGGCCCAGTTTTAGCCCAGCGGCCCGTACCCATTGATGCGGAAGATGATGCCGAAAGTCTCGGACATAAACTGGCTGTGACCGGCGCGGAGCTGTTAGTTGAAACCTTGCCGCCTTATCTGCGGGGCGAGATTGTGCCACAGGCACAAGACGAATCCCTTGCAACTTATGCGCCGATGTTGAAGAAGGAAGAAGGAGAATTGGACTTTTCACAACCTGCCGAATATCTTGAGCGCAAAATCAGAGCCTTTTTCCCGTGGCCGGGCGCATATTTAATTTGGAATGGTAACCTCTTAAAGGTCAAAAGAGCGTCCGTTCTTCCGCAAAACCCGATTCCGCAAGGGAGAAGGTCGGTCATAGACGGACTGCCGGCCATTGGTACGGCGGAGGGAGTGTTGGTTTTACGCGAGGTTCAACCGGCGGGGAAAAAATGGATGAGCGGCGAAGAATTTTTACGAGGTGCACGCCTCTGGCGTGAAACTTAACCACATCACTTACTGGTGAGTAAAAGCAAATGCGTTATTTAATCTTTGGAATGGGGGCAATTGGGACATATATAGGCGGCAGTCTGACATTAAGCGGTGAATCGGTCATTTACCTTGAACGACCGGAGGTTGCCGGGCGGTTCTCCCAACAACCGCTTTCGATTGAAATTAAGGGAGTAGAATACACCTTTACACCCGAAGAGATAAGTGATTCGCTGAAACAGGTCTTTAATCAATATCCCATTGATGTGGTAATCGTTGCAGTAAAGTCCTTCGATACACCAACCGTTGCGGGGCATCTGAAACCTTACCGAGAGCAAATTTCAGCTGTGCTCAGTTTGCAGAATGGGGTAGAAAATGAAGTAGTATTAGCTGAATTTCTGGGGAATGAAAGAGTAATCGCCGGGACTCTTACCAGTGCTGTAGCCAAGAAAGAAACCGGTAGAGTAGTCCTTGAGAAAAAACGAGGGGTTGGAATTGCCAGCGGACAACCCCTTTCTAAAGAAATTGTGGATTCATTCAACCGCGCAGGCTTGAATGCGCGATTGTACCCCCATGCCGGTGAGATGAAGTGGTCAAAACTACTCACCAATCTTCTTGCAAATGCCACATCTGCCATTTTAGATTTGTCACCGGCTGAAATTTTTTCGCACCCCCTATTGTTCAAAATTGAAACAGAGCAGGTAAGAGAGGCGGTTCGGGTAATGAAGAAACTGGGTTACCGGGTGGTTGATTTACCGGGAACACCGGTGCGATTATTATCGTTCTTGTTTCATTCTGTGCCGGCCGGTATTGCCCGCCGCATTGCGGGAAAGACGCTGGCTGCCGGGCGGGGTGGTAAAATGCCCTCTTTTCATGTTGATCTGTATCGAGGGTACCGTCCATTAGAAGTGGATTACCTGAATGGTGCGGTTGTGCGGTTTGGTGAGCGGGTAGGGGTTGCAACACCGGTCAATCATTTCTTGAATCAAACCCTACTTTCTATCGCAGAAAGTCCAATTGAGTTAAACATTTATAGAAAAAATCCTGAAAAATTCATTGAGGATGTATCCAGAATAGTGAGGATATTTTGATGAGTGTACCGGAGTGGGTGAAAGAAAGCGTTTTTTATCATATCTTCCCGGATCGGTTTGCCAATGGAGATAGTTCAAACGACCCACCCAATGTCCAGCCATGGGGCAGTCCGCCGGACTCCATCCATTTTCAAGGTGGAGATCTGGCAGGTATCGAACAAAAGCTGGATTACTTGCAGGATTTAGGCATTAACGCAATTTACCTGAATCCGATTTTTCTATCTCCCTCAACTCATCGTTATAACACCGTAGACTATTTCCGCATTGATCCCAAGTTGGGGGGCATTGAGGAGTTCAGACGTTTGTTGAGACAGGTGCACCAGAGAGGTATGCGTCTGATTCTGGATGGGGTTTTTAATCATTGCGGGCGTGGTTTTTTTGCTTTCAACGATTTACTGGAAAATGGGAAAGAGTCACCGTATTTAAATTGGTTTCATGTTCGACGGTTTCCGCTGAATGCGTATAGCCGCGGAAAAGCAACCAGTTATGAGGCGTGGTGGGGTTTTAAGAGTTTGCCAAAATTCAACACTTCCAATCCGGCTGTGAGACGATATATCTTTGATGTGGCCCGTTATTGGATTGAGGAAGGAATTGATGGCTGGCGTTTGGATGTTCCAAATGAGATAGATGATGATGAGTTTTGGGCGGAATTCCGAGAGGTGGTTAAGTCTGCTAACCCAAATGCTTATCTGCTGGGTGAAATTTGGGATTTGCTGCCTCGCTGGGTGAATGAAACCCATTTTGATGGAGTGATGCATTACCCCTTGCGCTCGGCGATTCTGGATGTTGTAAGAGGGGGTATTGGAATCAATGATTTTTATGCACGGCTGACCCGCTTTGAACAGACTTACGGTTGGGAGGCCCTGTTTGGGATGTACCTTTTACTGGGGTCACATGACACCGAAAGGGTAAAAACACTGCTTAACGGAAGTAAGGAAAAATTGCGGTTGGCATACCTGTTGTTGTTCGCTTTTCCGGGTGCGCCAGCAATTTATTATGGTGATGAGATTGGAATGGAAGGCGGAAAAGACCCGGACTGCCGCAGGGCTTTCCCGTGGGATGAGAATCAATGGGATCAAGACTTAAGACAATGGATTAAGAAATTAATCCAGACTCGCCGGGCGAACCCTCTTTTGAGACGCGGGAAATGGAAGCTGCCCGAACCAGCCTCCTGCGATGGGGTCATTCAAATGGTACGGGAAGGGGGCGGTCAGCAACTGCTTGTCCTGGCAAATCTGAAAGACGAACCTTGCCGGGTGACCGTGCCGGCGAACCACGAAAACCCCTTTTCCTCTCAGAATTTAACCAACTTACTGGGAGAATCATATCCCATTGAGAAAAATCACAATCAATGGGATATCACTTTACCAGCACTGAAAGGCGGGTATTTCTCAATCAGTAATTTTTGACTCCTTATCCGATAGCCAGCCAATTTCTTCAGCCGCCATGAAAAGATCGGTTGCGGTTATCATACCGATTAGTTCATTATTTTCGTCAACTACCGGTAAGTGATGCACGTTCTTTTCCTGCATTTTGCGAGAACATTCTACAAGAGTCCATTCGGGATGGGCAACATAGACGGGTGTAGTCATTATTTCACGGACGGTGGTTTCGGAAGGATTGCGCGAAGCGGCGATAATTTTATCGCGAATGTCCGTGGTGGTAATAATCCCATAAGTTGTCTGGTGATTTTCCTTAAGCACAACCACTAAACTGTGGATATGCCTGCGGCGCATGAGCGTCATGGCAAATGAAACACTGCTATCGGCATCAATGACCACAACCGGACTTGACATCCAATCTCGAACCAGATGACTCATTATCAAAACCTCCTAAGAAGAAATTGGTTTCGTATCTTCGCGCGAACGGTAAATCTCATCGGTTTTAGCAGCCATGATGAAATCATTACGATGCAAACCGTTGACTACATGCGTCCACCATTCAATGGTCACTTTACCGTACTCAATGGTGATTTTGGGGTGATGATCTTGTTTTTCAGCAGCCAAACCCACTGCCATGCTGAAATCAAGGGCTTCTTTATAGCGCTTGAAGCGGAAGGTTTTCTGTAATTTAGGCACTTCTTCAGAATCGATCACCAGCCAACCTTCGACCATCGGTAAAAGAGTATCAACCTCATTATGACTCAAGGGGGGAGCGCCTTTTTGAGGTCTGACACATTGCTCACGGCTTAATTCGTTCATTGATCACCTTTATGAACTTAATACATCTAATTCGGCAATCCGATCCATCAAATTTGCAATTTGAAAACCCGAATTTTGCTCAGCCTCCAGAATTTTTTGAACGATTTCATGGCAGGCCAGCAGAGTTTCCAAAATTGATGCGTGAGTAGAGGCTGGTTTCCCAATTTCATTCATAACGGCGACCCAGTTTATCCACCAGATGAATTGGGTGAAGGCTTCTTTGTTATACCATAGGACATCTTTATACCGATTGACTCCAATAAAACGCTGCACTTCCAGATCGGAAAGCCAGTATTCCATGATTCTGGAAAGAGAATGGGTAGCCAGTTTTTCATACCAATCCTGATGATTGATCAGTAAACGCAGCGTGGGCGGGATTCGCCAGCTCACGGCGGCATCTACCCCAATTTGATGGGCGGTGTCCATTACTGCATCCATTAACCGCCATTCCTCAATCCACGATAAGGTTTGAGATTGAAAATCAAGGTTATCTTTCAGGCAGCCAATTTTGTGGATGAAAGGATAAACAAAAGCGATAAGATTGATGTCCCTCGTTTCCTTCATCCCATTTTGCAGATATTCAAAGGCCTTTTTGGCTTGTGCACGAATGGGAACGGAAAAGACTTTATTGGGTAGTTGGAGGTATAGTAAGAACTCTAATTGCCGTGGGAGGGGGTTCAGAATCAATTCCCGATTATTATTAAAACCGGTCATGTGAGTAATTCCGTTCAAAAATGCTTCAAGCTTATGAACGGCTTCTGGTAAGAGATGATCAGGGAGTTGGGGCTGCTCCTGGTTTGCTTGATGATTCAGTAAAAATTGAATGTAACCGGCGTTCACAATTTCCCGCCACGGGCGAAGAATTGGCGCCAGCAATAACTCGTGCAGGGCTTCCTGGATACTGGGAACTCCCCGCCCGGCCAGATATTGGGAGAGTGAACGATATGAACCATACTGGTCATCACTAACTTCGCGAAAGTCTGAAAAAACGAAGGCTTGATAGGCAGACAGCTTGATATGCAAACCTTTCTGCGCCAGTTCATCTGCCGGACGGATATACTCCATCCCACTTAAGAGGTCGCGAAAGATGACAAAATGGTTCTCCTGACCTCTCAATCCCAACCCTTCACTGAGAGAACGCTGTACCAGTTTGGTTGCCCCCTTTTCGCGAGACTTGAAACCAGCCGACCAGCGGATCCATCCTTCGGTTTCGGCAAATTTATTGTGATAGATTACCAGAGCGCTATCATTACCCAGCCGATTGGAGTAAGCAAAGACATCTTCGTTGACCCATCCGCCTGAGGTGAAGAAGTCATATAACAGGAAATTTTCGACTCCCGCAAACAGAGCACGCCGATGGAGTAACGGGAAAATCTGGCGTTTATGACGCTCTACAAGGTATGGATCTGGCTTCTCATCCCAATAGGCGCGCCGAAATTCCATGCCGTATTTTTCTGCAAAGCCTTCAATCTGACCATGTCCGAACATGGGTAGACCCGGGAGCGTGGACATCAGCACACAGATACCAAAATACTTATCCCCTTTTCCAAATTGATCCACAGCAGTCCGTTCATCCGGATTGTTCATGAAGTTGACATAGCGTTTTAAGATTTCCGGCTCGAATTCAATGGTGTTTTTAATCAATTTTCGATAACCGGCATTATCTTCGTTCCGCAGCATGTTCATAAACGCTGAGTTATACACGCGGTGCATGCCGAGGGTGCGGACAAAATACCCTTCCATCAGCCAGAATGCTTCTGCTAAAAGCAGAGTATCCGGGGCTTCCTGGGCTACACGGTCGACAACTTCCCGCCAGAATTCGGTAGGGAAGGCACGGTCAAAGGCTTCTTTGGTCATGCCATGTTCGGCGCGCGAAGGGATTGCTCCACCTGTACCCGGTTCAGGGAACCAGAGCCGTTGGTAGTGGCGTTTTGTGAGGGTCATTGCAGCGTCAAAGCGGATAATGGGAAAACGGCGGGCTACTGCCAGAATAGTTTGAATGACTGCTTCACGTACCTGTGGGTTGAGGTAATTGAGCTGAGCAGTGTCATTCCAGGGCATGCTGGTGCCGTCATTACCATGGTAGATAAAGCGTGTATCTCCTGAATTTTTATCCCTTCTCTTAAACACCACTGCGGCGTCTGTACGGGTGTAATAGTGATCTTCGAGCAAGATTTCGATATTGGGGTCGCTGGATAGATCTGGACCGCTGAAGGTATATGAAGGGAACGGGCTGTAATCCAGTGAGATAAACCAATCGGG
>DLXG01000037.1 GCA_003448875.1 Anaerolineaceae bacterium | reverse complement strand
GGGATGGTTGTGTGGATTTTACTACAACCCAACCTGAGCACTTCCATTGTGGTTATTGTCATCTGGTTTGCTTTAATGTGGATTAGCGGTTTGCCCACTCGCTATATTATTATTTTTGGGATTCTGGGACTGGCAATTTTTGCTGCGCTGGTCGGGTTAATTGCGGCGGGTGTTGATGTGCCTTTTATCGAACGGTATCAGGTCAACCGGATTGTGAATTTTCTGTTTCCCGATCCAAATGCTCGTCATGGAGAGACCTATAATATTGAGCAGGCGCTCATCACCATTGGGAATGGCGGATTATTCGGTAAAGGATACGGTGCCGGTACACAGGTTCAATTGCGCTTTCTCAAAGTCCGCCATACGGATTTTATCTTTTCTGCTATGGCTGAAGAATTTGGATTTATCGGCACCACGATCATTATTGGTTTGCTGGTTTTTGTAGTTATTCGCTGTCTGCGAGTGGCTCAAAAGGCGAGCGATACCTTTGGCAGTTTGATCGCATATGGTATTGCTATATTGATTTTCTTTCAAATGGCAGTTAATATTGGCGTCAATTTGAATGTACTGCCGGTTACGGGGTTAACCCTGCCGTTTATCAGTTATGGCGGCAGTTCTTTGATTTCATTGGTTCTGGGAATCGGGTTAGTGGAAAGTGTAGCTGCCCATAGCCAGACGTTAGATTTTTGAAAGTATTAAGGAGCATAATGGCTGAATCACCCTCACCTGTGCGTGTCCGATTTGCCCCGTCACCTACCGGGCATTTACATATCGGCGGAGCGCGTACCGCTCTCTATAATTATCTAATTGCCCGAAAAACAGGCGGGCAATTTATTCTGCGGATAGAAGATACCGATCGAAAACGTTATGTCCCCGGCGCCGAGGAAGAAATTATGAATGGGCTGCGCTGGCTGGGGCTGGATTGGGACGAAGGGCCTGATAAAGGCGGCCCTTATGGCCCTTATCGGCAATCGCAAAGAAAAGAAATTTATCAGCAGTATGCTCAGCAGTTAATTGAAGAGGGAAAAGCCTATTATTGTTTTTGCACGCCGCAGAGATTGGAAAGCGTCCGGCAAGAACAGTTGAGCCGTAAGGAGTCACCGCATTACGACGGCACCTGCCGAAAACTTGACCCGGCAGAGGCTAAATCTCGGGTGATGGCTGGGGAGCCGTATGTCATCCGTTTCAAAACACCACAAGAAGGCACGACCACCGTAACCGACCTGCTTCGTGGAGAAATTACAGTGGAGAATCGGGTGCTGGATGATTATATTCTGGTCAAGTCGGATGGTCTGGCCTTATATCATCTTGCAGCCGCTGTAGATGATCATCTGATGAAAATCACGCACGTGATTCGTGGCTCCGAGTGGCTGCCGACCTTTCCCTTGCATGGTTTGATTCACCGCGCCTTTGGCTGGCAGGAACCAACTTGGGTTCATCTTTCGGTGTTCCTCAAACCAAGCGGTAAAGGCAAGATGAGTAAGCGTGAATCGGCGGAGTTGATCAAGGACGGGTACTCCATTTTCCTCAAGGATTTGCAAGGGCTCGGGTATTTACCGGAGGCGGTGGTTAATTGGATCGCTTTGATGGGGTGGAGTTACGATGATCACACCGAGTTCTTTACAATGGCCGACCTAATTGAAAAGTTCAATTTAGAACGGCTCAATCCCGCTCCAGCGGCGATTAATTTCACCAAATTTGATCATTTCAACGGACTGCACATCCGTCACTTGCCAATTGATGAACTGGCCAGACGGGTCAAACCATTTCTGCTCGAAAAAGGGTATTCGGTTAGCGATGAAGTATTGCTGAAAGTTACCCCCCTGATACAGGAGCGTCTGCATACACTGGACGAGGTTACAGAAATTGCCGGCTTCTTTTTTATGGAGGATGTTCAGCCTGTTGCTGAGGAACTGGTCGTAAAGGATTTATCTGTAAAGCAATCCTATGAATTGGCCCAAAGAATTTTGGCGATTCTGAAAGAATTACCTGATATGCAAGTTGCCACAGCCGAACCTCCCATGCGACAACTGGTGGAAGAAACCGGCTTGAAACCGGCGCAAGTGTTTGGATTGATGCGGATAGCCGTAACCGGACAAAAGGTCAGCCCGCCTTTGTTTGAGAGTATGGAAATTATTGGAAAAGAAACTGTGGTGAAGAGGATGGAAAAGGCGGTTGAATTACTGAAACAAATGGTAGAACAAGCCACTGCGCAGGCCTAGACAGCCTCAGGGAAAAGTGATAGAATGTGGCTCGTTAGATTTGGGGGCTCGTCCAACGGCAGGACAGCAGACTCTGGATCTGTTGATAGGGGTTCGAATCCTCTGCCCCCAGCCTGATGACGAAAGCACCCTTTCGATAGGGTGCTTTTCTCTAAAATACGGGAGGTTTCAAAATGACCGATCAATCCCAAGAATCCAGTAATTTCATACTCGATGCAGTGAGGGAAGACCTAGAGTCTGGACGATTCAATTACGTGCGCACCCGCTTTCCGCCAGAGCCGAATGGATACTTACATATCGGTCATGCCAAGGCCATTTGCATTGATTTTGAAACTGCACAGGCGTTTGGGGGAACGACCAATCTGCGCTTTGACGATACCAATCCCGTCAAGGAAGATGTGGAATATGTTGAAGCGATCAAAGAAGATATCCGCTGGCTGGGTTTCGATTGGGGTGATCGGGAATTTTACGCCTCTGATTATTTTGAGCAATTATATGAGTTTGCAGTTCAACTCATCAAGAAGGGTAAAGCCTATGTGTGTCATCTCAGCCCGGAAGAAATTCGAGAATACCGCGGCACGTTGACAGAACCGGGCAGGGAGAGCCCTTATCGCAATCGAACGGTTGAAGAAAATCTCGAACTTTTTGAGCGCATGCGAAATGGAGAATTTTCAGAGGGGGCATGTGTACTGCGCGCCAAAATTGACATGGCTTCCGGCAATATCAACTTGCGCGATCCGGTTATGTATCGAATTATCCATACGCCGCCACACCATCGTACCGGGAATAAGTGGTGTATCTACCCGATGTATGATTTCGCCCATGGTCAGTGCGATTCGATCGAGGGAATTACCCATTCTCTCTGTGATCTGGCTTACGAGGATCACCGGCCGTTGTATGAATGGTTTATCCGTGAACTGGGCATTTTCCCCAGCCGTCAGATTGAGTTTGCCCGGCTTAACCTCACCTATACCATCTTAAGCAAGCGATTTTTGAAACAACTGGTTGAAGAGGGGCATGTGCGCGGCTGGGATGATCCCCGCATGCCGACTTTGAGGGGAATGCGTCGGCGTGGTTATACCCCTGAAGCCATTCGAAAATTTATCAGCATGGTGGGGGTTTCAAAGAAAGAGAGTGTGGTGGATGTTGCCTTGCTGGAAAGCGCGGTGAGGGATGATTTGAATCTGCGCGCGCCGCGGGTGATGGCAGTAATTGACCCGGTGAAGTTAATCATCACCAATTATCCTGAGGGGCAGGTAGAGGAATTAGAGGCAATCAATAATCCTGAAGACCCAAGTGCTGGAACCCGAAAAGTGCCCTTCAGCCGGGAGCTTTATATTGAACGGGATGATTTCAGGGAGGAACCCCCGCCTAAATACTACCGCCTTGCACCGGGGCGTGAAGTGCGTTTGCGCTGGGGGTACATCATCAAGTGTACAGATTATGTCAAAGACCCGCAGATCGGTCAGGTAAGTGAAATCCATTGTACCTATGACCCCGAAACGCGGGGTGGTTACGCGCCGGACGGGCGGAAAGTTCAAGGTACGATCCACTGGGTTTCGGCTGCTCACGCATTAGATGCGGAAGTTCGCTGGTACGACCGATTGTTTACTGTACCCAACCCGAATCAACCCGAAGAAGGTAAAACTTTTTTGGATTATCTCAATCCTGATTCCCTGAAGATTATCCGTGGGTGTAAAGTGGAAAAAAGTCTGGCTCAGGCTAAGCCGGGTGACCGCTTCCAGTTTGAACGCAAAGGATTCTTTTGCATGGATCCGGACACAACCGATTCTTTGCTGGTGTTCAACCTGACGGTGACATTGCGGGATACGTGGGCGAAGATAGAACAAAAAATGAAGTAAATACCAACGCATCAAATATAAATTGAACACCCGATTTTGATCGAGTCGGGTGTTCGTTTGTTATTAGGAATTTCTATGAATAAATCCAAATTAGTTTACCTAAACGGTAAAGAATATATAATAAAATTAATGGTGTTTTCATGGATGATGAACCCCTCTTTAAGTTCAGTCGTTTCAAGGTAATCTGGATTGGCCGTTTTTTCTGTGTTGTGATGTTGTTCTTGATGGGGGCTTTCTTTATCAACCAGTTAGAAATTCTTTACCGTCAGCCGGACTTAGTCGAAAATAATATTCCTATAAATCTTTTATTTCAATTCGGCTTGATTTGTGGGTATGGAATTGCTTTGAAAAAAGAGAAATGGGGCTCGATACTTATTGCCGTTTTTTCTTTTTTATTCCTGTGGACTTTGGGTATTCCCAAGATGTTTTTATTCTTTTTTGTAGTTCTTATTGCGCCAATTTATTTTTTTGGGTATCACTGGTTTCGTGAATCAAGACTGGTTTCTGGGGAATAAGCCAGAGGGACCGTCGCAGTGGATTTTTGAGGGATGCGAACGAATAGGAAAAGGATCAGCCAGGTTAAGAGCCCAAACAAAGCGGATACCAGAAATGTGAGGCGATAATTCACCCAATCCGCCAGCCAACCCCCTAACAATGGCGCCAGAATTGCGCTGGGGGCAATCAAGGTGTTGGCAAGGCCGACATAAGTAGGACGCTCTTGCTCGGTGCCAAATTCAAGGCTGACGGCAATACCAATGGTCCAAAAAACCGAACTTGCCATGCCGGCAAAGATCATGATGCCGAAGAACCAGTTGTAGTTGGGTGCTAACCAGGCAGCGCCTGCTGCAATAACCGAGCAAAGCGCACCGGCCATCAACACCGGCAAACGTCCCTTGCGGTCTGCTAACCAGCCGAAAGCCATGTTGGAAACTACCTGAACGATGAAGAGAATGCTGGTCATCACACCAGCGGCAACTTCTCCCATTCCTAGAACTTTAACGGCGTAAACAGTATAGAAAGCAGCTGCCATAGTCGCAAATTGAAAAAGGATTCGGCTGATAATAAACCAGCGGAAGGGACGATCCTGTCGTACAATTACCAGAACCTTTTGCCAGAATACTTTTTGGTTATCCGGATCAGGCACAACCGGATGATTCGGTTCGCGGCTGAGCGATAGAAACACCCATGAGATAACCATCATTCCGCTGGCGAGCAAAAAACAAATCATAAAATTGATTGGGAAAGCCAGCCGTTCCAATAAAAAGCCAGCCAGAATTGCCCCAACTCCACCTAAAAGGTTGGCAGCGGCTGATTGAGCCCCAAAGAAAGTAGCCCGTAAGTTAAAGGGAATAATTTTGCCAATAAAATTTTGCCATGCGTTCGCGGTCAGTCCACCACCAACGCCTTGCCAGATCAGCAAAGAAAAAGCAAGGGTAAGGGTGAGGCGGTTATCAATGTTTGGAGAATACCATGCCAGTAAGGCCAATCCCAAAAAGGGCAGACGTTCCTGTACGGTCATAAACAGGACAAACGGTTTGAAACGGTTCATCCTGCTGACCCAGCGGGCGGTCAATAATTGCGGAAACTGCCATCCAACAGCATGAATGGCGGGAACCAAACCGATCCAGGCAGCCGAGTCGGTAAAATTGGCGATAAAAAGCGGAATGACGGTACTAAATGAGGCAAGACCCAGGGCGAATCCAAAAAATCCCCCGTCCAAAAGGTTGACAATGGTGTTGAAGCGCAAGTTTTTTTGAAGGAGATTGTCCTGTGCCATTGCATCAACTTTTCACAAAAAAACCCCGGAATACCAGCCTCCTCCGGGGTATTACCGCCAAGGGTTAGTCAGGATTAGAACTCTTCTTCTTCGTCGTCAATCCAATCTTCGTCTTCTTCTTCCAGATCCTCTTCTAAATCTTCCCATTCCTCAATTTCTTCTTCATCCCACTCATCCTCGTGTTCGCTTTCGGCGGTGGGGGAGTAGGTGAGGCATCCCGAATCAGGGTCCACTTCTATGAGAGCAGCACTGCAATAACCGTCATCCAGGAAAGCGCAATCAATATAATGGCAGCGAATTTTTGGCATTCGATCCTCCTGAGGAGCTAAGATTCATTGCCGCGCGGGTCAATCAGTCTTTTTACCGAATAAATAAACAAAATCAACATTGCGACTGCTGAAACCACACAGAACGGACAAATCGCTTTTATAACCGCAATTTCAAGGTACGTCAAGTAGGCTGAGTAAATAATCCCGATTAATGTGACGCCAAAGAGTAAAAAATCGGCATATTGTTGGATAAGGGAATGGCGTTGTTCAGCCCACAGCAGCAGAAGGA
>DLXG01000083.1 GCA_003448875.1 Anaerolineaceae bacterium | reverse complement strand
CGTGGTCAGCATGGCGTTACTTATGGAAATCGGAAGATATTCGCAAGAAGCTATTAATCACTTTGCTGCTGCTGGTGCTTTACCGGCTGGCAGCCAATATTCCCGTACCGGGAATTGACCGCGAAGTGATTCGAAGCATTGTTCAGGCACCCGGAGCAGCGGGTACGCTGTTTGGCCTGCTGGATCTGCTTTCTGGTGGTACGATTTCTCGGTTCTCCATTCTGGCAATGGGGGTTTATCCTTACATCACCGCGCAGATTATCCTGCAATTGCTGGTGCCGATCATTCCGGCGCTGGAACGCAAGATGAAGGAAAACCCCCGCGAAGGCCAGAAATGGATGGAAAAATGGACGATTATTCTGACCGTACCGATGGCGCTGCTTTCGGCAATCGGTCAGATTAACATCTTCAACTCTCTGGCCGGACAAACGGGACAAACGGTGTTGTCCTATACCTATGGGTTCAGCGGAGCCTCTTTGCTGCCGACCCTGACCACACTAATCAGCATGATGGCCGGTACCATGCTGGGTATCTGGCTGGGGCAATTGATCTCTGAATATGGCATTCCTAAACAGGGCCTTTCGTTGATCATTTTCTCCGGTATTGTGGCAGGTATCCCGTCCAACCTGATCAGCCTGTGGAGTGACCGGCAGAATGCCTGGTGGCTGACACTGCTGATTCTGGTTGTGCTGGTGCTGGTGATCTTTGCGATTGTCTTTGTTCAGCAAGGGCGGCGCAATGTACCGGTGCTGTTCCCCGGACGGCGAGTGGGCAACCGCATGTCCATGCCGGTGCGCAGCAATCTGCCTCTGATGATCAACATGGCAGGCATGATCCCGTTGATCTTTGCCCAGTCCATTTTGCTCTTCCCGGCGATTGTTGCCAGTTACTTTATCAACTCCCAAACCCCGTGGGTGGCCAGTCTGGCCAGCGGTATCTATAACACTTTCAGCGGTCAGGGAGCCTGGTATGCGGTGATGTACTTCCTGATGGTAGTGGCGTTCACCTTCTTCTACACAGATGTTCTCTTTGCCCAACAGAATTATGGTGAAACGCTCAAGCGGCAGGGTGCCCAAATTCCGGGTGTCCTGCGTGGCCCTGCCACCCAAAAGTACCTGACCAAGGTTCAACGGCGGATCACCCTGCCGGGAGCGTTTTTCCTCGGCTTTGTGGCAGTGCTCCCTTACATCATGCACGCCTTCTTGCCGGCATCGGCAAGGAATGCCGGGTTGTTCCTCATCTCGGCGGCTGGCTTGCTGATCGTGGTCGGTGTGGTTCGGGATACCTTCACCATCATTGAAACCGAGCTGAAGTTGCACGGTTACGACGAAAATCTGATTAAAGGATAGTCGGATGGGACGCTATATCGTACTCCTCGGCCCTCCCGGTGCGGGAAAAGGCACTCAGGCACAGGTTTTAGCCGAAAAAACCGGCCTTGCTCATATCTCTTCCGGCGACATCTTCCGGGAAAACCTGAAAAATCAGACGGAATTGGGAAAACTGGCGCAGGGTTATATGAACCGCGGCGAGCTGGTACCGGATGATGTGACCATTGCGATGATTCGCGAACGGTTGAGCCGCCCGGATTGCGCCGAAGGGGCAATTCTGGATGGTTTTCCGCGGACACCGGCTCAGGCTGAAGCCTTAAGTGCCATGTTAGAGGAACTGAATGGAAAGGTGGTCAGCGTCCCCTACATTTCGGTGCCGGCAGAGGTGTTAATCGAACGGTTGAGCGGAAGGTGGACCTGCCGCACTTGTGGTAAGGTGTATCACAGCGTGTATAACCCGCCTGAGAAAGCCGGCATCTGTGACGATGATGGTGGTGAGTTGTATCAGCGCGAGGATGACCAACCTGCCACGGTTGAGAAGCGCATTAAAGTTTACATGGAACAAACCAGTCCGCTGATCGAGCATTACCGCAAAGCGGGACTGCTGGTTGAAATTGACGGAACCCAACCCATCGAAGAGGTAACCCGTCAGTTGCTGAAAGCCATTGCCTGACAGGTGAATGAGACATGACGTGGGAACGCCAGATCACGATTAAGTCCCCTCAGGAATTGGAGATCATGCGCATAGCCGGGCAGATCAATGCCGAAGCTTTGCAGGCCGCGCGTGAGGTTGCTCGTCCTGGCGTTTCTACGGCTGACCTGAACGCTGCTGCTGAGGAAGTTCTAAAGAAATACGGGGTCTATTCTCCGTTTTTGAACTATCCGGGGCCGTATCCCTATCCTGCCAGCACGACGATCAGCGTGAATGAGGAACTGGTGCACGGCATCCCCAGCCCACGCCGCAAACTGCGTGAAGGGGACATCGTTTCGGTAGACTGCGGTACGGTGTATGAAGGTTTTGTGGCTGATTCGGCAATTACCTTCCCGATTGGTGAGGTTTCGCCTCAGGTACAAAAACTGCTGGAAGTTACCGAAGCGGTCCTCTATGTTGGCATTGAGAAACTGGTAGCCGGCAACCGGGTTGGGGATGTCTCTGCTGCAATTCAGCAATATGTGGAGAGCCATGGCTTCCATGTGACCCGCGAATACACCGGTCATGGGGTTGGGCGGCAAATGCACGAAGGCCCACAGGTGCCCAACTACGGCACACCCGGGCGAGGTATGTTATTGCGGGTGGGCATGACCATTGCGCTTGAGCCGATGGTGCTGATTGGTTCACCGGCAACACGAGTTCTGGATGATCAATGGACGGTTGTTTCCCGGAATGGTCTGCCGACCGCGCACTTTGAGCATACGGTTGCCATTACCGAAAACGGGCCACGCATCCTGACTCTTTTGAAAGACGGCAGCAAACCTGGACGGAATGGTAAAAATCAGGTATAATTGAAACTTTGGCTGTTGAAGTAAGGAATGATGAGGAGTAATCAATCATGAAAGTTTCACCATCCATTCGCAAGCGATGCGCAAAGTGCAAGATTGTGCGGCGCAGCGGCAAGTTGTATGTCATTTGTGAAAACCCAAAGCACAAACAGCGACAGGGGTAATTAATTATGGCGAGAATCGAAGGTGTTGATCTACCACGCAACAAGCGCGTTGAAGTTGCACTGACCTATATTTATGGGATCGGCCCGACCCGGGCGCGCAAGATCCTAGCGGATACAAAAGTCAATCCGGATACGCGGGTTAAAGACCTGACCGAAACGGATGTGAACCTTTTGCGCGATTACATCGCCCAAAACTATAAAGTTGAAGGCGATTTGCGGCGAGAAGTGCAGATGAATATCAAGCGCCTGATTGAAATCGGGTGCTACCGCGGTCTGCGCCACCGCCGTAATTTACCAGTGCGCGGTCAGCGAACACGCACGAATGCACGCACACGCAAAGGTCCTAAGAAGACCGTGGCGGGACGCGGCCGCCGCCGTGGAGCAGCCAAGAAATAATCCGGTTGGGGGAGGGGCTGATCTGGGGTACCTTCCCGCCCCCGCGGCTGGTCAGCCCGACCCAATAACCGGTTTTATCAAAACGCTGTACTCTGAAAGAAATCGAGGTTGATAGCGAGGAAATATGGCACAAAACGTAAGATCAGCGCGCCGGTCAAGCGCTCCCCGAAAGGTGAAGCGCACACTGTCCTCAGCGCAGGTACATATTTATGCGTCGTTCAATAACACCATTGTGACGGTAACGGACCAACAGGGGAATGCTGTCTGCTGGGCAAGTGCCGGATCAGCCGGATTCAAGGGTTCCCGCAAAAGTACTCCCTTTGCGGCCCGTCTGGCTGCCGAACAGGCCCTAAAAGCCGCCCAGGCAATGGGTGTGCAGGAAGTAGATATCATCGTCAAAGGTCCCGGCCCTGGCCGCGAATCGGCGATTCGGGCTGTGCAGGGGATGGGAATCAAGGTGCGCTCCATTGCGGACGTTACACCGGTGCCGCATAACGGCTGCCGGCCGCCGAAGAAACGCCGCGTCTAATTTATTCAAGAGAGGGAAGTTATGGCGAGATATATTGGCCCGGTTTGTAAACTTTGCCGGCGAGAAGGATTTAAAATGTTTTTGAAGGGCGAGCGCTGCTTTACCCCCAAGTGCGCTTTTGAACGGCGCGGTTTTGCCCCCGGTGAACACGGGCGTGCAAATGCCGGCCGGGGTGGCAGCGAGCGAATGTCGGACTATGCCCGGCAGTTACGCGCCAAGCAGCAAGCCCGCCGTACGTATGGCATTCTGGAACGTCAGTTCCGCCGTTATTTCAATGTGGCGTTGAAAAAACGCGGTCTGACCGGTTTGAACCTGCTGCAAACCCTTGAATTGCGCCTCGACAATGTCGTCTTCCGCATGGGATTTGCTGAAAACCGCGCGCAGGCCCGCCAGCTGGTGACCCATGGTCATTTTCTGGTCAATGGCCGCCGGACAGACGTGCCTTCCATGCTGCTCAAACCCGGTGATAAGATCGAAGTTCGTGAAGGTTCTCGAAGCAAACCTTTCTTCAAGGAATTACCGGATTTTGCCGAAAAGCGCAATTGTGCTTTGTGGCTGGAGCGGGATGTGCGTAATCTGAGCGGCCGGGTATTGCGCCTGCCTGAACGGGCTGAGATTGACGGCAATCTCAACGAACAGTTGATCGTCGAGTACTACTCGAGGTAATGCCGTTGTCCTGTTTGGCTGATTTTTGTAACTGTGCATCGGAAAGGGGTGAACCTTGTCTGTAATAACCAATATGGTCAAACCGAAAATCGAGCGTGAGCACGAAGCTCGAAATTATGGGAAGTTCGTTATCAGCCCGCTGGAACGTGGCTACGGCGTCACCCTTGGCAATGCACTTCGGCGGGTACTGCTGTCGTCGCTGGAAGGGGCAGCGGTAACTTCGATCCGGATTTCGGATGTGTTGCATGAGTTCAGCGACATCCCCGGTGTTCGCGAAGATGTGATTCAGGTCATGCTGCAAATCAAGCAATTGCGGCTGGTTTTGCATGATGTGGAGAGTTCGCATCTTCATCTGGATGTGCGCGGTGCAGGCACGGTCACGGCTGCAGATATTCAGGTGCCGGCGGAAGTGGAAATTGTCAACCCGGATCTGTACCTGTTCACCGTTGATGACAGCCGCGCCAGACTGGAAATTGACATGACGGTGGAGCGCGGGCGGGGTTATTCGCCAGCGGGTGACCGCAGCGGCCGGCTGCCGATTGGCGAGCTGCCGGTGGATGCCATTTTCAGCCCGGTGCGGAGAGTGAATTTCAACGTGGCTTCTGCACGGGTTGGCCAGAACACCAATTATGAACGGTTAATTCTGGAAATCTGGACGGATGGCACCATTTCCCCCGAAAATGCGCTGGGAACCGCCTCCAAAATCCTGATTGACCACCTGCGTCTGATTTCTGGCATTAGCGAAGAAGTCTTTGCAGTTGTGCCGGAACGCGAAATCAGCGGCAGCCGCTTGACCAGTGAAGCGGCCGAAACACCGATTGAAAATCTCGATCTGTCGGTGCGGGTGTTCAATTCCCTCAAGCGCACCGGCATCACCACAGTGGGAGATGTGCTGGAACTGCTTGAAAAAGGCAGCGAAGCGGTCATGTCAATCCGAAACTTTGGTGAAAAAAGTCTGGATGAATTACGCCAGAAGATGCGGGAAAAAGGGTTCCTGCCAAACGATAACGAGACGGAGTAAGGAATTATGCGCCATAAAGTTGCTGGTTATAAACTGGGACGGTCAAAGGATCAGCGCAAGGGATTGCGCCGGACTTTGATCAAACAGTTCTTTACTCACGAACGGATGAAAACCACCCGTGCCAAAGCGCTGGCGATTCGCGGTGAAGCCGAGCGGATGATCACCATTGCGCGGCGAAGCGCCAACGGCAGTGATCTGGATAAGGTCAATGCCCGCCGGTTAGTTGCGGCACGTCTGGGTGACCCGATTGTGGTGAAGAAGTTATTTGATGAGATTGCCCCGCGTTACGCCAACCGCAACGGTGGTTATACGCGGATGTTCAAGCTGGGGCCGCGGCAGGGTGATGCTGCCGAAATGGTTCTGCTTGAGCTGGTTGAGGATTAAGAGCCCGCCGGTCTCATTTCCGGTTCGGGATGGCACGTTACCAGGTTATCATCGCCTACGACGGCACACACTTCCAGGGCTTTCAACGGCAGGGAAGCAGCCGGACGGTACAGGCAGAAGTTGAGGCAGCGCTGCGTTCGCTGGGCTGGCAGGATGAAAGTATTCTGTATGCCGGGCGAACGGACAGCGGGGTGCATGCCCTTGGTCAGGTGATTGCATTTGACTTGAACTGGCGGCACACCCCCCAGCAGTTGTTGAAAGCATTAAATGCCTCGCTTCCGGAAGATGTGGCGGTACGCAACGTTAGAGTTGTACGGGATGATT
>DLXG01000162.1:6514-6924 GCA_003448875.1 Anaerolineaceae bacterium | reverse complement strand
GGGGCGGACTTTATTTTGACCCAGCCGATCTATGAGATCCAACCGGCGTTGAAATTTCTGGAACGGATTAAAAATGAAATTGAAGGCTTTAATACTCCCTTGCTGGTGGGAGTGCTGCCATTGGTTTCGGCGCGTCACGCAGCCTTTCTGCAGCATGAAGTGCCGGGGGTAAATATTCCGCAGGAAATACATGACCGCATGACATCAGCCGGCGAGCGGGCAGCCCAAACCGGCATCGAAATTGCCTTTGAGCTGATTCAACAGATGGCCGAGATAGCCCAAGGTATTTATCTCATGCCGGCGTTTAACCGCTTTGATTATGCTGCTGAAATTATTGAACGAGTGCGTAAAATGGAATTACCAACGGCTCAGCCAAAACTTTCTTCCTTACAAGGATAGCATTTTCTATA
>DLXG01000162.1:1710-6217 GCA_003448875.1 Anaerolineaceae bacterium | reverse complement strand
CTAACTCATGTCCGAATTTCAGTTACAAGGATAGCATTTTCTATAAGGTGTGTTAAACTTATGAAATAAGAATTTCCTGCGGGGAGATAAGATTGAGTCGAATATTGGTGCTTTCGGATATTCATGGTAATCTGGACGCTTTAGAGGCAGTTTTAGGAGATGCAGGAAAGGTAGATGCCGTCTGGTGTTTGGGTGATGTGGTTGGGTATGGCCCGCAGCCAAAAGAATGCCTGCACCGTCTGGCAAATTTGCCTCACCTAACATGCGTTCAGGGAAATCACGATGCTGCCGTAACCGGAAAATTGGATTTGTATGCTTTCAATCGCGAGGCTATTCTTTCTATTCAGTGGACAAGGGCACAATTATCCACCACCGATGTGGAATGGCTGGCCAATTTACCGGAAAAAGTAGAGCTGCAAGAAGTAACCCTCACACACGGCAGCCCCCGCAATCCGATCTGGGAATATCTGTTGGATTTGAACACGGTTCATATAAATTTTGCCCACTTCACCACCGATTTCTGTCTGGTTGGGCATACACATATCCCGGTGCTCTATACTTACGTTAACAAAAAGAACGGTAACGACAAAGACGAAGGGTACGTGGATTGGATGATTCCACCTCCCAATCGGGCAATTAAGATGATTCCCCGTTCAATCTACAATCCGGGTTCGGTAGGTCAACCGCGCGATCGGGATGTGCGGGCTGCTTATGCCATTTATGAGCCGGAGAGTCAGGAGTGGGAATTGCGGCGGGTTGAATATGACATCCGCGCCGTCCAGCAGAAAATTCTGGCAGCAGGCCTGCCCTCGCGGCACGCTTCCCGTTTGGAAGAAGGCTGGTAGGGGAACTAATCAGCCACCCTCTTCGTCATAGGGCAAAGAGAAGCCCTTTTCACTCAGGAGGAGTTCCATGTTCAGGAAGAGTCTGGTCATCATCATGTTGTTAGCCCTTGTGTTAACCGCTTGTACACCGGCGCGCAGCGAAAAGCAAGTTGTTCCTGAAAGTGCGCCTTCAGAAATGTTCGCCGGTGCCCCCCCATCTGCGGATGTATATCAGCCAAGTGAAGGTGCACGAGCGATTCAGCAGCAGGCAGGGGCCATTTCGGGGGTTGAAAATCCCGTTGAAAGGCTGGTCATCCGGAATGCCAATTTGAGCATTGTAGTGAAAGACCCGGCAGAGGCGATGGATCAAATCATCTCCATGGCGGAAGGAATGGGTGGCTTTGTGGTTAATTCCAACCTGTACCAGCGGCGGTTACCAAACGGTAATCTGGTGCTGGAAGGCAATGTGACCGTTCGTGTACCTGCCTTGAAGTTGAATGAAGCCATGGGGCAGATTAAGGGTTTGGTAGACAACCCTCAAACCGATATTCTTTCCGAAAACATCAGCGGACAGGATGTGACTGCCGAATATACCGACCTGAAATCACGCTTACGCAATCTGGAAGATGCTGCCGAACAGTTGCGCAAGATCATGGAAACGGCAACCAAAACCGAAGATGTGCTGCAGGTACTGAACGAATTGCGCAGCGTTACCGAACAGATTGAGGTGCTGAAGGGTCAAATCAAGTATTACGAAGAATCGGCGGCTATGTCAGCCATTTCGGTCAACATTCAGGCCCAGGAGACCGTCGCGCCGATCAGCGTGGGCGGCTGGAAACCAGAAGGTGTGGCGAGGGATGCCATTCAGGCTTTGATTGATGCCTATCAAACCATTGCCAGCGCGGTGATTTGGGCGGTGCTGTTCTGTCTGCCGATTGCACTGCCGATCGGGCTGGTGATTTTCTTCATCGTGCGCGGTTTTATGCGCTGGCGAAAACGCCGAAAATCAGACAGTTCAGCGGCTGTTGCTGAAAAAAGCGAGTAAGCAGCCTCAACCCAATCCAATCCTGACTGTGCAAGGGCCGCCTTCGGATTGTACAAAAAACCGAAAGCGTCCCTTGTGTATTTCCTGCCAGCGAGTCACATCGCCGCTTACCGTTTGGGGAGTTTGATTTAACCTCACGTCGAACCAGCCCTCAAAGGCGCGCCCAAGGTCAAGTTCTATTTCAAGTTCTTGAGCGGTAACCAACCATTGTTTGACTTCTATGCCTTGACTGATGTGCAGGTTGCTGCCCGCGTAAGCGATTTGATCGGTTTGCGGGTAGGCTGCCAGTAGAGCAACACCATGAGGGGCAAGGGATGGCAGGATTGCCTTCTCCGCGGCTTGATAGATAAAGGTCTGATCGTCCCAGAAGGAATGCAGGATATAACCTTGTTCAGGCAGATGGAAGTCTTGCGGTTCAAAGTTCCATTCCTGAGGAATGTCTTTCCAGTTAAAACGGGCCAGGGCGTACCATTTTCCAAAGGCACCTTCCAGATCCAGCCGCAGCAGGGCGGGCATCTCGCTGGTCAGCAAATCCAGCACCTGAGCGGGCTGTCCGATGACCGGTAAAAGCACTTGCGCCAGACGGATACGTTCTGGCGGCAGGGCCGGCAGGTCATCCGAAAGCAGCAGAGAGCCGCCGCTCAGCGCAATTGCCGTTGTAAGGCTTTGGACTTCTGGAAGGGATAAGCGGGTGTCAGGTCGTACCAGCAGGCAGTCGGGGTCATTAATCCACCAGCGGCGGTGAAGCGGCGCGCGGGTGAGGATGTTGTTAATCGAGTTTCGGGCAGAAGGCATGTGCGGTTCATTTTTGAAGGGGAAGCGAACACCGTTGAAAGAGGGGCTCCATTCGCCGCTCACGTCTGCTCCGATACGCATGGCTTCCACCAGCCCCAGCACGCTGCCTAATGGAGCACCGCACCCCAGCAGGAAAGTATCCTCACCGGCAGCCTGACACAGGGCTTCCATGCCGCGGCGTAATACCTGTGCACGAGTTAGAGTTGGATCGCGGTAGACGCCGGGTAGGGCAGCCGCGTATAAAAAATCCAGCTTAAGATAGGGGAATTTCCATTCATGGGCAGCGGTATGAACCACATCGCAGGCGTATTGTAAGGCTTCCGGCACGGTCAAGTCTAAGCCGTGCGCAAAAGCGTTCCACACAAAACCGGCGTTGACAGGCCGTCCGCGCCGGTCGCGCAGCAGCCAGTCGGGGTGTTTCCTTTCCAGTTGCGATTTTGGGTGAACGATGAAGGGTGCCAGCCAAAGGCCGGGAGTGAAACCTGCTTTGGCAATTTCCTCTGCCAGTCCGGCAACCCCTTGTGGAAAAGTTTCTTTGAACGAAAACCAGTCACCCACCTGAGACTCAAAGCCGTCGTCAATTTGAATCAATTCTAACGGCAGAGAAGGTTTCAACTGAACGAGAGCGCTCAGGTTATCCTTTATGTTTTGGGCAGTGACGTTGGTGTAAAAGTGGTACCATGAACACCACCCCGAAGGCGAATGCTGGGGGATGCGGACTTGATGTTCCTGCGCTACTGCTTGAAGGTAAGGTTCTAATATATGTTTCTCGTCCGATTCACCGATCAGCAGAACAGCCCAGTCGGTCGTCATCTCCGTTCCGCTTTCCAGTAGGGTGTGATCGCCGTTTGCCCATAGCCGTAAGGCAGGGTTATCATAGAGGACGGCTTCAAGATTGCCAAAATGCTGGCGCTGAGAAAGAAAACCGGTCAGAATGGAGGTGTGTTGAACGGAGTCGGTCAGAATGCCAAAAAAATCGGAAGTAAAGTAGCCGGGTTGTTTGAGGTCAGGTGTGCCGGCATTGATCACCATAGGCTTTTGAAATGTGCCCAGGCGGGATCGGCGCAGGGAGGCGGTGGCGGGGTAGGCGGCGGTGTATGACCACGACTGCCAGCCATTGCTGTAAAACCAAAAGTCTTGCGGGTTGAACGGTTTGCCGAAGTCAAGCCGGCTGTGCGGCTGCATCCCTCCAACCCGCATCAACTCGATGCGGTCTATCCATACAGCCTGTTCAGATTGATTACGGAGGTTAACCCGCCATAACAAAAAAGGCAGGTGATCGGCGAAGGCAAACTCAATACAGGTTTGCAGCCCAGCGGACTGTGCGTCAGTTTCGATAGAGCAGCAGCGCAGTCTGCCCAGGGCAGTTTCCACTTCGCTTTCGGTGATCGAGCGTGGCTGCCACCTTTTTTCCAGCAGATTAAGTCGGCGGTTGCTGGCGGTGTAAGCGATGTTCAAGCGAGCCTGCTCCAAGCGGATGGGGTGGTGATGGGAGATCACCGAAAACCAACCCTGCTCGGGTTCGATGATCAAGTCAAAATTGGCGTGGTGATAGGTTGGCATTCTGAGCCTGCCTTTTTTTGAAAAATGCCGGATAAAAGCGGTTTATGGACTATAAGCGCGGTAAGAGAATACCCTGCTGCCGCTGGTACTTGCCTTTTTTGTCGGCATAAGAAATTTCGCAAGGTTCATCCCCTTCGAAAAACAGTACCTGAGCGATACCTTCATTGGAGTAAATTTTGGCTGGCAGGGGGGTTGTGTTGGAAATTTCGAGGGTGACGAAGCCTTCCCATTCAGGTTCGAAGGGGGTGACGTTGACAATGATGCCGCAGCGGGCGTAGGT
>DLXG01000162.1:715-1388 GCA_003448875.1 Anaerolineaceae bacterium | reverse complement strand
ATGCCGCAGCGGGCGTAGGTGCTTTTACCAACACAAATGGTTAACACATTGCGGGGGATGCGGAAGTATTCAACGGTGCGTGCCAGGGCAAAAGAGTTTGGCGGGATGATGCAAACTTCCCCCTTGAAATCCACCATTGATTTTGTGTCGAAGGATTTCGGGTCAACTACGGCGGAAAATACATTGGTAAAAATTTTATACTCATCAGCCACCCGAATATCGTATCCGTAGGAAGATAAACCATACGAGATGACCCCATCCCGTTTTTGATGATCTACGAATGGTTCGATCATCCCGTGTTCCAGCGCCATTTTGCGAATCCATTGATCGGCTTTCAATCCCATGTTTGTGACTCCCGGTTAGGTTTGGATTTATTTCAACCCGCCGCGTTCCCCCAAAGTCTGCTTTACGGAGGAGTCGATCTGGTCGGATTGGGACTCGATTTCTGTTAGTTGAGCAATCAAAGTTTGAGTTTCTTCTACGCCGCTGAGATTATTCAGGTTGATGCGCACATTATAGGCGGCGCAGGTCAGGGCTGCGCGTGCCAGTGTGGCAGCCGAAGCGGCATCACTGATGGCGTTGAGGTTGCCGGTTTCGGTTAATTCGGCTGCCAGTTTTTGCACCTCGAGACAGTTGCGGGCGGTGATCAGCGGAACCCGCGAGGCGTTCAGGG
>DLXG01000162.1:0-373 GCA_003448875.1 Anaerolineaceae bacterium | reverse complement strand
AGCCTGTTGAATGGCTTGCTGGCGCTGTTGTTCCTGTTCGGGCGTGTCTTTGGGTAACTTAAAGGCTTGCATGACCGCCTCGAATGCCTGGGAGTCCTCTTCGACATTACGCAGCAGCTCTGTCCGCAAATTTTCGGCCTGCTCAAGGATTGCCCACATGCGGTC
This sequence comes from Anaerolineaceae bacterium, assembly GCA_003448875.1. Taxonomy (GTDB): domain Bacteria; phylum Chloroflexota; class Anaerolineae; order Anaerolineales; family Anaerolineaceae; genus Bellilinea. Next base: position 208 of record DLXG01000162.1, on the reverse strand, counting down.
TTTCACGGCTTCGTATTTCTTTTTACCTAAGGTCAGGCGGGCGACCATTGCCACCAACGCGGCTGCAACGGCGCCGGTGTGGGCTGCTGCGGAACCGCCTCCCGGTGTTGGGGTGGCAGCAGCCAGCGCGTCCAGAAATGAATTTTCAAGCGGTGCGGTGGTGGCGGGTTGAGTGCGCATCAATTCCATCAGCCGCTGCTCTAAAATC
>DLXG01000283.1 GCA_003448875.1 Anaerolineaceae bacterium | reverse complement strand
CCAATAAACTCTCCCCAGTGTCGGCCCGCGTTTGGTTTCAACAACCGCATGGCAATCTACGCCAGCTGTAAAGCCCGGCCCCAATCCGATTACCATCGAAGCAGCCTGGATACCAATTTCGGGGGATGATTTATGCAGTCGGGCATCTACGAGGACGTCAGGTTTCCACCACTGAATTGACTCCGCCACTGGGTCTACCACAACCGCCACAATTCCTTTACTCAATAAAACATGCACTTCCTCACGGGAGTTGGCTTTTTGAGCAGGAACTTCTTCTACAAATGTTGCACCACTGATCACCGCCTCAGCAAAAGAGACATACCTTCGGACAACCAGCGGCTTTGAAAGCTCCGCTACCAGAAGTAGGGCTCCGGCCCGAAATAGCCTCAACCCCACCCCGCTGCCCAAATCTCCGCCACCGCGGATGAGCACTTTTAAACGTGTCATTTAAACGCTCGATTTAAGTTTATTTTTCCAGTCCGAATAAAATTCTTTCTGGGGTATAGGGAAACTGGTCAAACCATTTTCCGGTTGCGTAACGAATGGCTGCTCCTACGGCTGGGGCAAGCGGAAGATAGGGCATCTCACCCATCCCGCGTGCTCCCCATGGTCCGCGCGGGTCATTGTATTCCAACACAATCGACTCGACTTTGTCCGGAATATCCAGTATGGTTGGAATCAGGTAAGTAGAAAGGGTTTTGGTCAACACCTGTCCATCTTGTTGAATAAAATTTTCCAAAATAGCATAACCGGAGGCTTGCACAACTGCTCCTTCAACTTGCCCCTGCACTTGCTGCGGGTTGACGGCTTTACCCACATCATCCGCGCAGACCACATTGACCAACCTTACCACTCCAGTTTCAATATCAACCTCCACCTCAACTGCTTCAGCAACATAACCGTAGGCAAAATTGGGTTCAGATTTGCCGGTTTCAGGATCATAAGGTGTAGTTTTTGGAGGGCGGTATTGAAATTCCGCTCTCGCAGGGCGTTCTTCATTTTTCCAGGCTTCCAGTGCCTTTTCAGCAGCGCCACGAATGGCATTTCCTGCCATGAATGTCATGCGCGAAGCAGAGACACTGCCCGAATTTTTCGTAACTGCTGTATCTGCCGCCACCAATTCAACCCTTTCCATCGGTAACCCCAGCGCTTCAGCAGCCATTTGTACCAGAACGGTGTGAGAACCCTGTCCTACCTCGGCAGCAGCATGATATAAAACAGCCTTTTCAATTTCAGCATGGCCATGCAGTTCAATGATTGCCCAGCAGTTTTCGGGAGCACCGAAAGAGAAACCCACATTCTTAAATGCACACGCAAAACCAACTCCGCGTTTCAAATGAGGCTTTCCAGACTCCAACTGAAAACCTGCCGGCCTATACCAGCCATTTTCCCCTTTTTTCCAGCCGGCAGCTTTGGCACATTCCTCAACCACCTTCTTAATACTCACCCCCGGCGGAAGCGGTGTACCAACCGATAGTAAATCCCCTTCGTCCAGCAAATTACGCATACGAATTTCAACCGGATCGATGCCCAGTGCCTCTGCTAGTTTGTTCATTTGCATTTCCGCTGCAAAGGCTCCTTGCGGTCCGCCAAATCCACGAAAAGCACCGTTTGGAATATTATTGGTATAGACAGCATACGAATCCACTTTGACATTGGGGATTAAATAAGGACCAGTACACATCAAAGTGGCATTTCCCAGAACTTTTGTGGATGTATAGGCGTAAGCCCCTCCGTCAGCGATCACTTCCATCTCGGCTGCAATTATTTTTCCATCCCGTTTTGCCCCCCACTTGGCCCGGATGGTGTAAGGGTGACGTTTATGATGGCCGATAATCGACTCTTCTCTTGACCAGATTATTTTTACCGGCCGATTAATACCCCTTTGATGAAGCCTCCAGGCAGCCAGAGCCAGGACAATTTGTACCGACATATCCTCGCGGCCGCCGAACGCCCCGCCAATCGCCGGATAAATCACCCGTACCTGATCGAGTGGCAAAGCCAGTGCATGAGCAATCTGTTCCTGATCTTCATGAGTCCACTGTCCGCCTACAATTACAGTGACTCTGCCCTGTTCGTCAATATATCCTAAGCCAGCCTCCGGTTGAAGATAAGCGTGTTCCTGTGCGGGTGTTTGATAAATACCCTCAACGATAATGTCGGCTTCCTGAAATGCTTTCTCCACATCACCTTTTCGGATGCGGTAACGCCCAAAGATATTTGACCCTTTATCCGGATGCAGCAGCAGTGCATCATCTTTCATCGCCTTCAAAGGATCAGTTATCACCGGCAGGTCTTCGTATTCGATTTCAATCAATTTCAAAGCTTTGGTTGCAATCTGTTCCGTTTCAGCAATCACCAGAGCAACCTGATCACCGATAAACCGAACGCGATCAGCAAACGGTTTATTCGAACCCGGGCCGCATAATACAGGCTGATCAGGCATGATCAAACCGTATTCGTTATTCGGCACATCCTTCGCCGTAAATACTGCCAGCACACCGGGGTGCTGCTCGGCTCTTGAGGTATCGATTTTTTTGATGATTGCATGTGGCCGATTGGCGAACAGAATTTTCATGTAGGTTTGATTGGGTAAATTAATATCCCCCGGATACAGCGTTTCACCAGTGACTTTGCCAACAGCATCTACACGCACTACCGACTCGCCGACAACGCTCATGCTTCAACCTCCGCCAAAGGATTCATCGCCGATATTTCTTACCACGATAGCTGACAGGGGGCACATCATAAGGGCCATAGCGCGATGGGCCTAACAAACGGAACAAAACCATGCTGATAAACTGGAAAATGAAATAGATTAAAAATGCCAGAATCAGAGTCATGCCAATTTTGACATATAACAGCGGGTCGGCACCCGGCGCAAGCAAGTCGGCGGGAATCACGAACCATTTTTGTTTGGCATTCTCTTCAAGCAAGGCTATTGTTCCAAAGTACCCCAGAATGGGTGTCAGAATAATCAATATGAAACCCACACCCCGCCAGATAGGGTGCACATAATTGCGCGTTTCGCGCATCATCTCCTGCTGTTTCGCCTGTAGATTTCCATATTTGTTGGGCATGATCTCATCCTCCCTTCTGAACCAATTGGGCAGCATCTTCTACTGCCTGAATGATTTTATAGTAACCGGTGCACCGGCACAAGTTTCCGGTCATCGCCTGTCGAATTTCCTCTTGGGTAGGGGTGGGACGTTCTTCAAGTAATTTAGCAGCCGACATCAAGAATCCTGGCGTGCAGTAACCACATTGAACCGCTCCGTCCTGAATAAAGGCCTGTTGAACGGGATGAAGGGCATTCTCACCAGCCAAACCCTCAATAGTCACAATTTGTGCCTTATGCGCGCGCGTAGCCGGCACCATACAACTCATCACAGCCACACCATCGAGAAATACTGTGCAAGCTCCACATTCGCCTTCTGCACAGCCCTCCTTACTGCCTATCAACCCTATATCTTCACGGATAAATCTCAAAAGGGATTTCTGATGGCCGCCCACTACGGAGTAAGATTTCCCATTAATCGTAGTTTCAATCGGTGTTCTTTCATCATGCAGAACCGATTTCTCTAATCGGCTTTGAGGGTATCTCTCACTTCCCCATAATAACACCGGTCGCTGGGGGAAACTTTCCCTTTCGGCATGTGTTGCAAGGGCTGACAACGCACGGCGAGTAATCACCCCGACCATCCTGCGGCGGTATTCAGCCGAGCCGCGTACGTCCGAAATCGGGCGGGATGCTTGCATAGTTAAATGGGCAGTCTGTTGAATGATATCCGGCGAAAGGGATTTCCCTTCAAGAAATTTTTCAGCCTCCGCTGCATGAATTATGGTAGGGGCAACTGCTCCCAAAGTAATGATGGATTTTGTTATAGTATCGCCATCAAAGGTTAGAACAACAGCAACATTGACCAGAGAAATGGCTTGCGCCCTCCGAAGCGCAAACTTGATAAACATACCTCGTTGATTAGACTTGAGGGCAGGAAAAGTTATATCTACCAGCATCTCATCCGGCTGCAAATCCACCCGCCGAACCCCCTGATAGAAATTTTCCAGTGCTATGGTACGGCTTCCTCGTAAGGATTGCAGTGTAATCTGGGCCCCCAATGCCATTAGCGGCGTAATTGTGTCATTTGCAGGTGAAGCAGTGATCAGATTACCGGCTATCGTGCCTCGATTGCGAATTTGAGGAGAACCCACCTCCCAGGCCGCCTGCGCCAGCGGGAAGGCCATATCCACAATCATCTTAGAAGCAACGCAATGATTGTGAGTAACCAGCGGCCCAAGATGGATCCATCCATCTTCATCCAATGTAATCCGATCAAGATTGGGAACACGCGAGATGTCTATCAAAGTCTCAACACCTTGGCGTATTCCACGTTCAATTTCAAGAATTAGATCGGTTGCGCCGGCAACAATGCGCGCTTTCTCTTTCTTATCAGCAAGAACGGTTAAGACATCTTCTATCGAGGCCGCGCTATACACGTTCTTCCACATTGATGCCCTCCTAAATCCGCATCCTTTGACCGGTTCCACCGTTTCGCAGCATGATGATTTCTGCCATGATGCTGACCGCAATTTCTTCAGGGGTCTCTGCATTTAATTCTAACCCCATTGGAGAATGTACACGATTGAGTAATTCCTCGGAAACACCTTTTTCAAGTAAAGCCTTTCGCGTTGTAAGCCAGCGCCGCTTAGAACCGATGAGGCCGATATAAGCAGCCTCAGTATGCAGCAATGGTTCCAATCCTTCAATATCTATATTACTGCCTCGTGTAGTCAGGACAAGATATGTGTAGGGGGTTATCTTCAAATGCTGTGGGAGTTCTGCCATCTTCACCGGAAAGAATAAATCGGTACCGGGATTGGCTTCAGGGGTGCAAAACTCAGGGCGGTCATCACTTACTGCAACAGTGAAACCGAGCCATTTTGCAAGATGTACAACCGCCTTGCCAACATGCCCGCCCCCAATCACAACCAGAGTTGGTTTTGGTAATATCGGTTCCACATAAACCTCCAACGTACCGCCACACACACCCGGGTCTCCCTGTTTGGGGTCCACCATACTGTAGCGGAGGTTACGGATTTTTCCGTCCCTGATTGATTGAAGTGCTTCCTGTATCACGCGGTTTTCTACTTCGCCTCCTCCCACCGTACCGATGAAAGAGCCGTCTGAAAACACCAGCATTTTACTGCCTTCATGGCGCGGTACCGAACCGCTGGTTTCGATTATCGTACAAACGGCTGCCGCTTTACCCTCTTCAATAGCTTTGACAATTTCACGATAAATAACCTGAGTCATTGCCCCTTCCTCAAATGATTAATTCTCCGATACAGGTTTTGTTGCTCTTAATGCCCGCCACAGGCGCTCTGGAGTAATTGGGTTTTCAAATACATCCGCACCACAGGCATCTAACACTGCATTTCCCACCGCGGGGGCAACTCCGTCCATGGGAATTTCGGCTACTGCTTTAACCCCGAACGGATGAGAAGGTTCGTAGGTCTGCACGAATACAGTTTCGAGTATGGGCATTTCGTTTGCTCGAAAGATGTGATAATTCACCAAATCTTTCTCACGTGCCTGTCCAATTTGATCATAAACCATTTCTTCACAGACCGCATAACCCAACGCCTGGGTCATTCCCCCTTCGATTTGACCAGAGGCCGTCACCGGGTTGACGATCACGCCCGAGTCAACCGCCATAACAAGCCGTTCAACGGTAACTTGACCGGTTTCGATATCAACCGTCACTTCGGCAAATTGGGCAGCAAATGGCGGCGGTGAAACCGGTGAATAATACGAACCGATGCCCATAATCTGTTCCTGATCCGTGTGGTGAAGCGCGTTCAAAGCCACCTGCGCCAGAGTAACATATTGACCGCCCGGTGCAATTGCTTTACGATCCTCAAGCAAGATTTCTTCAGGTGTAACCTGAATATCCGGGAACTTTTCCGAGATCATGCGCGCAGCACGTTTCTTAATTTTTTCAGCAACATCCTCTGCCGCCTTGACAACCGCAGCCCCGGAAATGTAGGTCGTTGAGGAAGCGTACGCTCCTTTATCAAACGGAGTAAAGTCGGTATCGGAAGAATAGACAATAATATCCTCGACTGGCACGCCCAACACCTCGGCCGCCATTTGGGCAAGAACAGTATCCGAACCGGTTCCCAGGTCGGTAGCTCCAACCAAGAGGTTAAATGAGCCATCATCATTCATCTTAATGCTCGCCCCCCCCATATCCAGATACGGGATTGCAGTACCCTGCATGACCAGCGCAACGCCGATCCCCCGCCGTAAATACGGTTTACCTTCTACACGGTGCCAATCAGGATTACCAAATTTTTGTTCCCAGCCAATTAATGCCTTTCCCTGCCGTACACATTCCTCTAAACCAACGGTCTGAATGATTTCCGGTCGCGGTTCGCGGCCTTCACTCCAGGCCGTGCTAAAGGGATGCAATTCACCTTCTCTTATTGCATTTTTCAGACGAAATTCAATCGGGTCTAATCCCAAATCACGGCTGATTCGCTCCATGTGTCGTTCAACCGGCCAGAACCCTTGCGGTACACCATAACCTCGATATGCCCCAGCCGGAGGTGTATTGGTGTAAACCACATCGGCGTAAAACCGGATGTTCGGGGATTGGCGGTAAGGGCCATCTCCAACATACAAAGCCATGGATTTATGACCGGTATTTCCAGTGACGGTCAGACCATGGCAGCCGTATGCGCCGGTGTCGGAGAGCACCCTCATCTCATTCGCTGTAATCGTCCCATCCAGCTTGACACCGGTTTTCATTCGTATCCGCATTGGATGACGGGAACGGGCTGCAATAAATTCTTCTTCCCGGGTGTACTCATACATGACCGGCCGGCCGGTCGCAATGGTCAGGTGGGCAGCAACATCCTCAATTAGCACTTCCTGTTTACCGCCAAAACCGCCCCCGATACGCGGTTTAATCACCCGAATACGCTTCACCGGCAGTCCCAGCACCGGTGCTAAAATTCTTCTGACGTGGAAAGGCACCTGTGTGCTGGTACGGATGACTAACCGGTCATCTTCATCCCAGTAGGTAACCACAACATGCGGCTCAATATGGGCCTGTTGCACTTTTGGAACCACATATTCGGCTTCGTAAATTCGGTCGGCTTCTTGAAAACCTTTCTCTACATCCCCAATGTCAATATGAATCCGCGCCGCAATATTCTTCTGTGGATCCGAGTCGGCGAAATTGACATACTCCGGTTCATCGTGGATGATTGGTGCGCCTGGTTTCATCGCATCACGCGCGTCCAGAATTGCTGGTAAAGGTTCGTACTCTACCTCGATCAACTTTAGAGCCTGCTCGGCGATTTCTTCCGTTTCGGCAGCTACGAATGCCACCCGGTCGCCGACAAAGCGAACTTTTGAATCCAATGAGAAAGTATCCAAAGGGCCGGGTATGGGATCTGACTGACCAGCGGTGGAGTACACCACTCGCGGGATGTCCTTATAACACAACACCGCAGCCACTCCCGGTAATGCCCGTGCTTTACTCAGGTCAATATGCTTAATCCTCGCATGAGCAACCGGGCTGTGTAAAACTTTTGCAATTAACATCCCCCGCTTTTCAATATCAGCCGCAAAGGCCGGTTTTCCTTGCACCAGTTTGATGGCATCCACTTTCAATTCAGGCTTTCCAACCCGGGAAAGGGTTTTCTGGCGAACCGCTGGGGTAACGAACATGCGCGGCATATACACTTTTCGTCGCGTTGCAGCGATTGTCGGCATCGAGCCAGTATCACCACTTAATGGTGGCTGTTCTTCTGCCCCTGAAGGCCAGTCAATTGGTAAAGGTAGACCACCATCATCTACCCAATCCTGCTCGCTTTCTTCTCCTCTGAGTACTGCAGCCGCTTTGAGAATCGCCTGAACCGGCTTCAAGTAACCCGTGCAACGGCATAGAATGCCAGCAATCGCTTCACGCACCTCATCTTCTGTCGGGTTTGGATTTTTTTCCAGTAAGGCTTTGGCTGCCAGCGCAAATGCCGGTGTGCAATAGCCGCATTGGATTGCACCACTCTCGACCAGTGCTTTTTGAATGGGATGCAAACCGGCAGTCTTTTTCCAACCTTGATCGGGATGTTCTCCTAACCCTTCAATCGTCTGTACATCCCTACCATCCACCTGGACGGTCAATAGGGAACAGGAATTGACCGGCTTTCCATCCAAAAGCACAGTACAAGCGCCGCATTCACCTTTTTCACAGCCTCCAAACTTCACACCAAAATATCCTTCGCGCCGCAGTGAGGCCAGCAGGGTTTCACCATCGGGGACTTCCCAGTGCTGAATTTCTTTATTGAGGGTAAAGGTAATTTTTTTCATTCACTCCTCCTCCACCAGAACCTCAAGCGGTTGTGGATAAAATTCGTTTGGCCAGCACTTGACCCACCTCCTGCCGATATTCAGCGCTTGCCCATTCATCACCGCTTTCAGTCAAAGCATTCTTAACCGCTTCCAAAACTCCACTCCCCTCAGGACCATCCAAAGCAAGGATTGGCGCCCTACCATACCCGCCCAGCACGACTCTGGTCCTCCCCGAAGGCCAACGCGCCACACCAATAGCAAGAATGGGCACATCCATCGGCGTTCGAGCAACCTGTTCATAATCCAATTGAACATTCAAGTTAAATTGGATCCCGCTAATCCAGTAACCAAGTGCCTGTCGTAATGAAAACCAATCACCAATGTTTTGGATTTTCTGACCGGGATGCCAGATTAATTGAGCATCCAATGCCATGAGTGCAATTGCTAATGGAGCACGCCCATCCGCCGTAACGACATATCCGCCTACCGTTGCCTGATTGCGGAGATTCAATGTCGCCGACTTTCGAGTAATTTCCTTGAGGATTTCAGGAATGAACTCAGACTCAATGAATTGTTGTAAAGTTACGGTTGACCCAATATGTACTTTCTGGCCTGTAACTTCAATCCGGTTTAATCCTAAATCCTGTAAATCTACCACACAGAGGTCATCTTGCTTCAAACGACTGAGCACACTCCCGCCGCCCAGCGGTACACACTTTTTACCTTCCATCTCAAAGAGTTTCTCAGCTTCCGGCACGGATTTCGGGCGATAGTATTCTTTGATCATCCGGTTAGCCTCCCTGATTTTCACAAAAAATCCGGCTGCTTTTAGTGTTTTCATTCTTGGGCAAAAGTATCAATTAAAAGCTTAACATCACCGCCAACCGGGTAAAGAATCGGGCAGGTGCAGCCATATTTTCGGTATTCATCCACTTTGGCACGGGCTTCTTCCGGTGTTCCGGATGCAGTGATTCGATGAATCAGGTCTTCCGGTACCAGATGTTTGGCTTTTTGAATTTGCTCATGCGTGGCTGGCCAACCGAGAATGGATTGAATTTCCGCGACTACATCAGGCGAGACACCGGAAGCCTTTGCGATGTGCGGTTGTTGAGCCAGATATTGGGTCAACAATTCACGGGTCGTATCTATCGCCCGTTCGCGGTCGTGGTCAACCGAACAGACTACCAACTGCGGGCGGTCAAGATCATCCAGTGTACGGCCGGACTTTTTCGCGCCTTTTTCCAACAACTCCAACGCTTTGATGTTGTACTCCGGCGGAACACAGTAGTTCAAAACTGCTCCATCTGCTATTTCTCCGGTTAATTCCATCATCTGGTCGCCGGTCGCGCCAATCATAATCGGCACATTTCTCGGTTCACGCCGTCCATGTACCACATCCAATTCAATGCCCTCTACATGCACAAACTCTCCATGAAAGGTAACACGCTCCATATTCAGCAAGCGTCGTAATACAATTACGGTTTCTCTCATTGCGGTTAATGGTTTTCTTCGCTCAATCCCTACATTTTTTGCCAGAGGATCCCACCATGCCCCGATTCCGCAGATGATTCGATTTGGCGCAAGATCATCCAGCGTTAGAAACGTAGCAGCCAGCAGACCAATGTTCCGTGTCCAGTTATTGATGACGCCCGATCCCACTTTAATCCGCTCGGTGACTGCCGCGTAAGCCGCCATAGGGACAATCGCATCCCTGACCAGACGGCTTTCTGCCTGCCAGACCGCTTCAAAGCCTCGTTTTTCAGCATATTTAACATACTCAAGGCCATCACGCAGATCATGGGCATCTTGCAAATATAGCGCTACTCTTTCGGACATGGTTTCCTCCTTATCAAAATATGGTTTCAAGGTTCGATTTGCATCGCTTCAATTTGTTTCAACAAATCCAAATCCTCGGGTAAATCCAAATCCAGGCTTAACGTAGATAAATGACAAATTTCCACTCGCACCCCTTTTGCACGTGCCTGTTCAACATGTTGATGGAACGAGCCCGGCCCGTAGCGGTATTCGATTACACCGGCTGGATTCATGTAAAGAGCATTCGTGCCATCATTTCGCCGGTCAGGCGAGATAACCACCACAGGCGGGTTCTTTGCCTGTTGAAGTATTCGCTTAACGTCATTTACAGAAAGCAACGGTAAATCAGCCGGTAAAATAAGAATTTCCTGTGCTGCGTACATTTGAGCGACAACAGTGGCACGTTGTAAAGCCGTGTTCAATTCCGGTTGACCATCTTCCTGAACGGTTCTGGCGTTATACTCCCTTGCCAGTGATAAGGCTGCCGGGTCACGACTGACAACCAGGATATGTTCAATTTCTTCAACCTCTCTTAGGGTACGAAGAGTGCTGCTCAGCATGGTGAAATTCAACAATGCCCGTTCATCTTCCGATAACACACTTGCGAGGCGTGATTTACCACGGCGCAGGGGTTTTACGGGGACAATCGCCCACAAGCCCATTCGTTAAAACTCCCTTCTTTCTCTATTTTGATAGATTTCTTTGCTGAATGTGAGGATTTTTTTCGCCAGAGTCAGGCGTTCCTGCTCGTTGTGCATCATGGTTTGCGTGATTAATACCATTATACCTGACGACCTCACGGATGACTCCAGACCTCTATCCAGTTCATCCATTACAAAACCCCATAAAAACGGCTGATAGTGACGAGCGACTGCCAATGCAGAAGGTTCGATCCCTAATTCTCGATACATTTTTGCAGCCGGCCCTTTGACCGTCCGACCCTGGATAATTGGAGAAACTGCAATTGCCTTTTTAGAATGGATGGTAGAAGAAACGCCCTTAAGCGACAAAATTGGTTGAACACTCACCCATGGATTGGATGGGGCAATTACAATCAAATCGCTCGCTTCAAGAGCCTCAATAACGCCCGGCGCAGGTGATGCCCTCTCGCATCCCTCAAAGGCAAAATCTTTTACCGCTGGCTGACATCCGTAACGGACAAAATAATCCTGAAATCCGATCCATCCATATTCTTGCGTATGCACCATTGTGCGGACGGGATCATCACTCATCGGCAGTACCTGCGCTTCAATACCCCATCGCTCACAAAAAGTTTTTACCACCCTACTCAAAGGCTGACCTTCCTTCAAAAGACGGGTTCGTTCAAGATGGGTAGCCAGATCCTTATCACCTAATTTGAACCAGGTCGGTCCGCCCAATTCGGCGACGCATTGAAGCACTTCGAAAGTATCCTCTTTTCTCCCCCATCCGGTTTGAGGATTTGCCAGACCTGCCAGCGTATAACAAACTGTATCCAGGTCGGGGCAAATTCTCAATCCGAAGTGATCGAAATCATCGCCAGTATTGACAATAACTGTCAGGCGAATTTCCGGTTGACACAACGCAAAACCATGCGCCAATTTCGCACCACCGACACCGCCTGCCAGTACTGTGACATTCATCGAAAAACTACTCCATCAACGGAATAAATCCAATTCGATCGGACGAAGTAACTCTTCAAAACGACCTTCGCGCAACGGATATGGAAATCCCCTCGCATGAACAATCGGTGTTCGTTCGTCTGCCTGTCCCATCACCAGGGAAGCAGCCGCCGCCAGTTCATCTGCTGCTGCCACCTGAGTGATTCGCAATTGATAACCAAACATATCGGCTTCACCGCGTAAGTCAACCAGACCCGGCATACCAGCCAGACCAATGGACACACCAACGGTGCCTAATCGCCAAGCCCGCCCATGGGAGTCGATGATCAACACCCCAATTTTGGCTCCGCTTTGCTTTTCAATCTCAGAGCGGATTTGCTGGGCAGAACGATCCGGATCCTCGGGCAGCAGCAATACCCACTGATCAGGATCGCCATACGGCCCGCTCACATTGGAATGGTCAATTCCAGCATTGGCACAAATAAACCCCTTACGATGCTCCACAATGATCGTTCCAATGCGCTTTCTTAGCACTTGACGCGACTCGCGCAGCACCAGTTCAATAAAACGAGGGTCTTTCTCAACTTCCGCAGCAATTTTTATGGCCTGATCAGAAGGATGGACTTCCGGTAAATAAACCAGGCGGTTTTCGGCTTTGGAAACAATTTTCTGTGCAAAGACCAGAATGTCTCCATCCAGCAATTCAATACCCTGTTGAGACAAAGCCTCCACAGTAATCTTTGCCAGATTATCCCCCGGTTGGATTAAGGGTATATCAGCTAAGGGTGTCAATTCCAATTTTTTCATCTTTTACCATCAAGACTTTCGCGGGATACCTGTGATCCGAATTCCCGAAGAAGGCACACCATACTGTTTGTTCAACCCGATCAGGATTGAGGTCAATCCCTCAACCACCACCGCATTTTCAACCGGTCCCGCATTCCATCCAACCAGGCCCGCATCCCCAACCAATTGCAGCACCACTTCTCTTGCTTCTTTATTCCCGCCGCACACCAGCACATCACATTCCACTTCTTCATCATTCAGCAGATGTTCATAAGAAATATTTTGAAAAGCAGCAACCACCTGCACCCCTTCGCCCATAATTTTTTGGGCCTGCTGGGTAGCGCTGCCTTCGGGTGGCATCTGGACGCGAGTAACCTTGGGCGGCACCAGTGGCACGGTTACATCAATGACAATTTTGCCCTGAGCAAAAGGCTTCATCCGTTCGCACATTTCAGCATGAGCAGCATAAGGAACTGTCAGGACCAGAATATCAGCCTCTTGGGCAGCCACTTCATTTGCCTCACCACGGACATAACTATCCTTACCAA